>JAHADO010000027.1 GCA_018375265.1 Campylobacter concisus
TAGTTTTTCTTCAGCCTCTTTTAGCTCTTTTAAATTTGGATAAGTTGGTTGTTGCAAGATGTTAAATTCTCTCCAACTATCTCTGTTCCAAGTCATAAATTTTTCCTATCTTTTACCTTGATTTAGCGCAGATTATATCACGCAAAACTTAAAAAATAAAAGCCATTAATGGGTTATTAAAGATATTTTACATACAATCGCTACTTTAAATTTACCCAGAAAAAGAGAAGATTTTTTTCATGATAAAAGGCATTTTTTATTCGCTTTTGGCATCAGTTTTATTTAACTGCATTTACTACATGTCAGTGCTCATGAACCCCATCAGCACACAAGCTCTTATTGGATACCGCATGATCTTTGCCATGCCTTTTGTCATCGCCGCCATTTTTTTGTTAAAACAGCAGCGAAATTTCAAATTTTTACTTCTAAAAATAAAGCTAAAACCTAAAATTTTACTAGTTTTGCTTGCTACCTCGCTCATCGTCTCATTTCAGATGTGGCTCTATCTCTGGGCTCCAAGTAACGGCGCAGCGCTAAAAGTCTCGATAGGCTACCTCATCATGCCAATAGTCATGGTCCTTTTTGGACGGATATTTTTCAAAGAGCACCTCTCAAAAACAAAGTTAGCATCGATATTTTTCGCTGCCATTGGCGTCTTTAGCACAGCAGTCATTAGTGGTGGCATCTCGTGGGAGAGCGCTGTAGTTTTTTGCCTTTATCCAGTCTATTTTACCATTAGAAAGTACTACAACCTTGCAAATTTCTCAAGCTTTGTTATCGAGATAATTTTTATGTTTTTATTCTCATTTTATTTTGCGCTCACAGCCGATATGGACTACGTAATGAGCCAAAATCCAAACATCTACTATCTGCTCATCTTGCTTGGTGCTATAAGCGGCATAGCCCTCATCGCCCAGATCCTCTCAAGCACGCTCGTGCCGATAAATGTACTAGGTTTGCTTACATATTTTGAGCCTATAATGATGCTTTTTGTCTCATTTGCCATCGGCGAGAGACTGGAGAAAAGCTCATACTTTTTGATGATCTGCCTAGCCATCTCTGTCACGCTTTTGATGATAGATAGTATAAATTCTATAAAAGGCGACAAAAATACCAAGACTAAATGAGAGCCAAAAAGGCGTTATTCTCGCGCTTAGCGCCTTTTTTATGTGGGGGTTTTTGGCGGTTTATTTCAACCTATTTAGCAAAGATGTCGATGCTTATGAAATTTTAGCCCACAGGATAATCTGGTCATTTTTCTTGATGGCGGCAGTGCTCTGTCTTAGAGGTAAAATGGGCGAAATTTTTGCACTTCTTAAGGATATCCGCTCGCTAAAAGCTCTATTTTTAAGCGGTATTTTTATTACCATAAACTGGGGCGTTTATGTCTATGCGGTGGGTAGTGGCAAAATTTTAGACACAAGTTTGGGCTATTTTATAAATCCCTTGATAAGCATGCTCCTTGGTGTCATCATCTTTAAAGAGCGCCTGAGCAAAGCTAGCGCCATAGCCGTTTGCATCGTCATCGCAGCCGTCTGCGTACAAATTTATGCCAAAGGCGGACTGCCGCTTGTCTCTATCATCTTGCCACTTTCATTTGGATTTTACGCGATGGTTAGAAAGATGGCGAAGATTAGCGCATTTAACGGGCTTTTTATCGAAACATTTTTTATGTTTCCATTTGCGCTTGGCTACGTTTTATGGCTGGTTTTTCACTCGCAAAGCCACTTTGGACTAAATAAAGACTCACTTTTAATGATCGCTTCAAGCATCGTCACCATAGTGCCGCTTGTCGCATTTAACGCAGCTGCAACAAGGATAAATTTAACGACGATCGGATACTTGCAATACATCTCGCCAACCATCGCGATCCTTTGTGCGGTTTTCATTTACGGCGAAATTTTAGACGGCTACAAAGTCGTCTCATTTTGTATGATATGGCTGGCTTTATCGATAATTAGCGTGGATAAATTTAGAAAAAGGAGTAAAAATGAATAGCGTAACGATCTATTTGCTACTTGCATTTTTTGCGGCGCTTATTTTATATTTTCAGATACAAAAACTAACCAAAAAGCTTGACGATGAAGGGGCGGTACCTGCCTATCAAAAGGCTGCGCAAGAGGTTTTAGAAAATTTAAGTAACGCTGAGAAATACCCTAAATTTTGCAATGTCATCTTAAAAAAGATAAATACTCTAAGGCAAGACATACTCTTTGAAGATGCGCTAAACGAGGCTAGTGACAAGGACAAAGCACTTGATCAGCTCGAGCAGACAAGAGATAAGCTAGAGGCACTTTTGAAACAAGAAAATGCAAACTGGGAGAGCGAACTTGTTGAAATTTTAGACGAGATCGATGGCTTTGTAAAGGCAAATTTAAAAAACGGCGAAGATAGAGCCGAAGAGCTAAGAGACGAACTAAAAAAAGAATTTGATGGGTTGTGAGAGTAGCTCAGGCATTTTAGGCAAGCTCTAAAATTTACGTCTAAACTATTAAATTTTTACTCAAATTTACATTTATTAATTGAGTAAATTCAAACTTATTGGCATAAATTTAAAGCTTCGCTTTTAGAGCCATTATCCTCTTGTATGAAGCGTCGATTCGCTCTTTACTGATCTTTTTCTCATTTACAGCATCGATTATGATCTGAGTGATCAGATCGGCCGTTCTTTGGTTGTTTATCTTAAACTCGCTAAAAAGCAAGATGTCACCACCAGCGTTTATAAATTTCACCACTTTTTGCGCTAAAGCTTCGTCGCCAACGCCTTTCATCAGCATATCATCGCTGATAACCACACCATTAAATTTAAGCTCATTGCGAAGCAGATCGGTTATTATTTTTTTAGAAAGTGTGGCCGGATTTTCCTCGTCGATGCCCCTTACAAAAAGGTGTCCGACCATGATGATCTGCGCTCTACCTGTGCTTATGGCGTCTTTGTATGGTAGCAGCGCATCTTTGCTTAGCGTGACCTCGCTCTTATTTTTATGTGAGTCCTCTTTTGAGTTGCCGTGCCCTGGGAAGTGCTTAAGTGTCGTTAGAATGCCCTGCTCTTTAAATGCGTCCATAAAAGCATCAGCGTAGATCACCACCTTGCTTGCATACTCGCTAAACGCCCTTTGCTTAGCGGCGATGATCGGCGAGTTTTCATCGTGCAGATCGACCACTGGGGCGAAATTTAAATTTATGCCACACTCTTTTAAATTTATAGCCATTTTTGAGTAGAGGTCATATGCACTTTTGATATCAAGTGTGCTTGCGACCTCGTATGCGCTAGGATATGGACCATCAAAGCTCTTGTCTTTCATGCGGCTTACGTTACCGCCCTCTTCGTCGATAGCGATGAAAATTTTAGGGCTTTTCTCTTTGATCGCCTTTATGCTAGCTTTTAGCTGGGCTTTGCTGGTGACGTTTCTGCCAAGCAGCATAACTCCGCCAAATCTCTCGTAGCCAGCGTCGCTTAACATCGCGCGAAACGCAGCGTCTTTTGTGCTAGCGCCATTAAAGCCGACCATTATCATCTGCGAGACCTTGGCTCTTAGGCTCACCTCTGCGCCATTTAGCCCCAAGGCAAAAATCGCCATAAAAAGTATAAATTTAAAAGCTCTCATCTTCTTCCCAAAAGCGATTTAACGCTCTCAAAAACGTCTTTGCCATTTAGCATATTTTCAACCTCGCTAGCAATCGGCACATATATGCTCTTTTCTTTAGCGATCTTGCTAATAGCTCTTGCAGTATCGACGCCCTCTGCCACCTCGCCAAGCTCATTTAAAATTTTCTCTAGTCTCTCGTGCCTTGCGATGCCAAGACCTACGCGGTAGTTGCGTGAGAGTATCGATGAAGCGGTTAAAAACAGGTCCCCTGCGCCACTTAGCCCCATAAATGTTTCATCTTTTGCGCCAAAAAATTTGCCAAATCTAGCCATCTCGACAAGCCCACGTGAAATGAGGCTTGCCCTTGCGTTGTTGCCAAGACCAAGTCCGTCACAAATTCCGCCAGCTATGGCGATCACGTTTTTATAGGCTCCGCACACCTCAGCGCCGATCACATCATCAGATGTGTATGCTTTCATATAGCTTGGGAAAAATGAGGCAAATTTTAAAGCTAAATTTTCATTTTTAGAATTTACCACCAAAGCGCAAGGCAGCTTTTGCATGATCTCTTTTGCAAAGGTTGGCCCTGAAAGAAAGGCTAAATTTTCTCTATCAACAAAGTCTTCATAAATTTCATTTAAAAATTTGAGATTTGCCGTGTCTATGCCTTTGCTGGCGACTAGGATCTTTTGACCTTTGTTTTTGTAGTTTTGCTTTAGCCATAAATTTGTAGCTTGCGTTGGGATCGTGCAGACTAGGTACTCGCACTCCAAAGCTTCATCTAAACTCACAAAATTTGGCATCTCTCTTGGCGTTCTTGAGCTGATGACGCACTCGTTATTTTCGCTAAAAGCGTGAAATAGCGCACTGCCCCACTTACCAGCTCCGATGACTGCTATGCTCATTTTAGCCCTTTTTTAGCCTATTTTAGCCTTTAAAAGTTCATTGACCTTGCCTGGGTTAAAGGCACCCTTGCCCTCTTTCATCACCTGACCAACAAAGAAGCCAAACATCTTCTCTTTGCCGTTTTTGTACTCTTCGACTTTATCGGCGTTTGCAGCCAAAATTTGATCTATGATAGCAACGATCGCCGAGTCGTCGCTCACTTGTTTTAAGCCAAGCTTTTCGATGACGCTATCAACGTCCGCGTCATTTTCCATTAGATAGTCAAGTACCTCTTTTGCAGCTTTGCCGCTTATCGTGCCGTCTTCTATGCGTTTTAGTAAATTTATCATTTTGGCACTACTAACTGGGCTTGTCTCGATCGTCATGCCGTTATTTAAGCGGCCAAGAAGCTCGACTATGAGCCACGTAGTAGCAAGCTTTGGAGAAATTCCAGCAGCGATCAGCTCTTCAAAATATCTAGCCATCTCAACGCTTTGAGTTAAATTTAAGGCATCACTCTCTTTTACGCCTAGCTCGCTAACATATCTTGCGACCTTTTGCTCGGCAAGCTCTGGAATTTTGATCGCTTCGTTATACATCTCTTCTGGCACCTCAACAGGCAGCAAGTCAGGGTCAGGAAAATACCTATACTCCGCGCTATCCTCTTTGCCACGCATAGATCTTGTCACTAAATTTGTCGTGTCAAACAGCCTCGTCTCTTGATAGACTTCTTCGTCATATTTGCCATCTTCCCAAGCTGCACTTTGGCGCTCTACCTCGTAATCGATCGCTTTTTGGATAAATTTAAATGAGTTTAAATTCTTTATCTCAACCCTTGTGTAAAGCTTGGTATCGCCTTTTGGACGGATAGAGACGTTTGCGTCGCAGCGAAAGCTTCCCTCTTGCATATTTGCGTCGCTGATGTTTAAAAAGCGAAGGATCGAGTGTAGTTTTTTAAGATAAGCCACCGCCTCGTCGCTACTTCTAAGGTCTGGCTCGCTAACTATCTCAAGAAGCGGCGTGCCGGCTCTGTTTAGATCAACCAAACTCTCGTTTTCTTCGTGGATATTTTTGCCAGCGTCCTCTTCAAGGTGCGCTCTGGTTACGCCGATGCGTTTTTTAGTGCCATTTACGTCGATGACGAGCTCGCCACCTTCTACGATAGGTATCTCAAACTGTGAAATTTGATATGCCTTTGGAAGGTCTGGGTAGAAGTAGTTTTTTCTATTAAAGACTGATTTTTTATTTATCTTAGCGTTTATCGCCGTGCCAAAGCTGATCGCCTTTTTGACCGCCTCTTTGTTTAGCACAGGCAAAGCCCCTGGTAGAGCTAGGCAGGTCGGACAAACGTGAGTGTTCGCCTCGTCACCAAAGCTAGTCGAGCAAGAGCAGAAAATTTTAGTTTTTGTATTAAGCTGAGTATGAACTTCTAAACCGATAACGACTTCAAACATATTTTTACCTTTAAATTTATGCAAATTTTTAGTGCGTATTTTAGCGATACTTTCTTTTAAAATATCTAAAGGAGTGCTTTTAAGGAATTTTAAAAACACTAACAATTCGTAACACCAAAGATAAAAATTCAAATTTTAAATTAAATATTTTTCGTAAGAAAAAAATAATATAGCTATAATAAAAAAAGACAAAATTTTATGAAAGGAGCTTGTATGAGCGACAAAGAGAATGTTGTTTTAGAAGATGGCGAACGCATGCTGTCTCCAGTTCCGATGTCCGAGCGACGCCCAACATTTAACCAGATAATGGTTTGGGTTGGTTTTGGCTACGTCGTTACTGGACTTTTCATAGGTGGCGTTCTGGCCGGTTTTGGCGGAAAGCCTGGCGTCTCACCTCAAACCGCCATTTGGGCGATCATTTTGGGTATGGGCTCGCTAAGTATCATCACTGCGCTACTTGGCATAATGGCCCAAAAAACTGGTATGAGCCTAGCTCTAGTTTCTAGGTACTCTTACGGCATGAAAGGTGCAAATTTGCCAATGATCATCATGGCACTGCTAACACTTGGCTGGTTTGCCAGCATCACTGGCATGGTCGGTCAAATTTGGGGTTCATTTATAGGCAATCCAAGTGGCGTCATCGTCTTTGACCCAGCAAATTTTGGTTACAAAGATATCGCTCCGATCACGCTTGAGGTCTTTCTTGCTTGCTTTATCTTTGGCATCATCTTCACCATCACAGCATACGTGGGCATCAAAGCTATCGAGGCTATCGCGATCCCTATAAGCCCTGTTATCTTGATCATCGCAGTCTATGTTGGCTACGAGATGTTGGCAGAGGGTGGCGGAGCTGAGGCCTTTTTAGAAAAGACCAAAAATATACAAGGTCTTGGACTTGGAAATGCCATCACTGCTGTCGTTGGTAGCTGGATAGCAGGAGCTGTTATGGGTGTTGATCTATTTAGATTTAACAAATCAGTAAAAGCCGTCATCGCTGGTGTCGTGGCTTGCTTTATACTAACAAACCCTCTTTTAAACATAGTTGGCTACATCGGCGCAGTAAGCGTTGGTCAGTTTAACTACGTAGAGTGGATGCTAACAAAGTCAGCCCTTTTAGCTATCATCGGTGTCATCGCTTGGACAGCATCGCTTTGGACTACAAATAACGCCGAGCTATACTGCAACTCGCTATATACTGGTCCGGTACTTTCAAGCATAAATTTAAACATAAATAGAAAAAAACTAGTACTAATAGCTGGCGTAGTAGGCACTGTGCTTGGCTCATTTGCCTTTTATCAAATGTTTTTTGCATCATTTATCACGATACTTGGTACATTTGCTCCGCCTCTTGCTGGTCCGTTAATAGCTGATTATTACATCATCAAAAAAGGAAAGTACGACATCGCTAAATTTAATAGCGAACCAGAATATCACATGGCTGGCGTTATCTCATTTGTCATAGGCGCTTTGCTTGGATTTATCTTCCAGTACTATTTGCCACTTCCATTTGACCTACCATCAGGTCTTGTAGCGTTAGTTATTACGATTATTATCTATCCGATATTTTATAAATTTTTTAACAAGGAGATGAGATGAAAAAGGTAGTTTTGAACGAATTTAGCGCAAAAGAGCTAAAGCAAAAATTTGAGGCGCACGAGATAGATAGCGCTATCACAACCTTTGGTAGCTGCGAGAGCCATGGCTGGCACCTGCCACTTGGCCCTGATCTTTTTGTGCCTGAAGAGATCGCAAAAAGAGCAGCTTTAAGACTTGGAAAGACTATCGTTGTTCCAGGCGTGCCTTTTGGTACTTCTATTCACTACAACCAATTTCCTATGTCAGTCACTCTTAGATTTGAAACCACGATAGCGATCGCTGAGGATATTTTTGAGAGCCTTATAAATAACGGCATAAAACATATCATCATCCTAAATGGCCACGACGGCAACATTCCTGCCCTTGAGATCGCCGCTAGAAAGGTAAAAGATAGACACAAAGACGCTGTTTTGGTCTTTATACCTGCTTGGTGGAACATCACAGGAGCTAGACTAAAAGGTACATTTGACGTCTGGGACGGACTTGGTCACGGCGGAGAGGGCGAGACTTCTATAACTATGGCAGTTAAACCTGAGCTTGTAAATTTAGAGTACGCAAAGTCACAAGTGCCTCATGATGTCATCAGTTTTGGTGAGTTTAGCACCATCATCTGGGATATCAAAGAGGTAACAGAGACAGGTGCAACAGGAGATAGCACAAAAGCTAGCCTAGAAAAAGGTCAAAAGATGCTTGATTGTGTGACTGACTATGTTGTAGAGATCGTTGAAAAGCTTGAAAAAATGGGTTGGAAATACGACCATAGAAAATAAATTTATGTGTGCTAGAGATAGCACACATTTTTACTGCTGAATTCTTCACTAAATTTATAAAACAAAATTTGAGATACAAGCTAAAAGTTAAATTTGATAGATAGTAGAAATTTAAAAAGAGAAAAGCCATATAAAAATATGGCTTTAAATTTTAATGCTCGTGCTCGCTAATAGCAACTGCACCAGCTAGATAAACGTAAGTTAGCATCATGAAAATAAATGTTTGCAAAACAGCCATAAGTGTTAGAAGTGCAAAGGCTGGAAGTGGAGCAAACCAAGGTGCAAGTGTAAGCATCGCAAGCAAGAACAAGTCATCGCCTTTGATGTTACCAAAAAGACGGAAAGATAGCGAAACTACACGTGAAAGATGTGAGATAACTTCGACTGGAAACATAATAGGAGCTAGAAATTTGTTTGGTCCCATAAAGTGTCCAAAGTATTTGAAAAAGCCATTTTCTCTAATGCCCTCAAAGTTATAGTAAATAAATACAACCAAAGCCAAAACTAGAGTTAAATTTAAGCTTGAGCTTGGTGACTCAAAGCCAGGGATGATACCGATGACGTTTGAGAAAAATACGATAAAACCGATAGTTGCAACAAGTGGGAGGTATTTTCTAGCTAGCTTTTCGCTGCCTAAAGTATCTTTACCCATAGAGATAACGCCCTCTAAATAAGCCTCAACTATGTTTTGAAGGCCTCTTGGCACAAGCTGCATCTTGCTCCTTGCGATATAGGCAACGATGAGGATGATCAAAGCTACAAGGCAAAAGTGAAACGCATAGACAAAGGTATGTGAATGGTTTAGCAAATTTGAGAATAGAAACAAATCTTTCATTGATTTACCTTAGATTTAGAATTTTGCGTGATTGTAACAAAATTATTGTTAAAACATTTTTAATTTTAAGCTTTGAAGTAGTCAAAAAGCAGTTTGCAAATGGTCGCTGCGACAACTATCAAAAACATCGTTCTAATAAATTTGACCTCTTTTTTGATGACTAAATTTGAGCCAAAATATGCTCCTAAAATTTGCCCTACAGCCATCAAAAAGCCAACTAGCCAAAGTATCTGCCCGCCTGCCATAAAAACGCCAAGTGCTACGATGTTGCTGGTGAAATTTAAAGCTTTCGTGTGAGCGACCGCCTTTTTTAAATTTAGCCCGATAAGTGCCACCATCGCAAACATCCAAAACGAGCCTGCTCCTGGGCCAAAAAAGCCGTCATAAAAGCCAAGCATTAGTCCAAATATGACATAAAATAGCCTCTCATTCATCTTTGCAGCCCTGTCGCTCTCGCCTATCTTTGGCATAAAAAGCGTGTAGATGAAGATGGCGATTAGCAAAAATGGGATGATGATCTTTAAGAAATTTGCATTTAAAAATAAAATGAGCGTTGCGCCGATGGCAGCTCCTATAAATGTAAAAACTATGCCAACAAAACACTCTTTATAGTCAATCAGTCCTTTTTTAGTGAAATTTAGCGTTGCAGTAAAGCTGCCAAAGACGCCTTGAAGCTTGTTCGTGCCAAGGGCTAGATGAGGTGGCACGCCCATTGCCATGATAGCTGGCAAGGTGATAAGTCCGCCGCCTCCTGCGATCGCGTCGATAAAACCACCCAAAAATGCAGCCACAAAAAAGAGGGCGTAGCTAAGTAAGTCAAATTCCATTTTTACTCTTTTGTAAATTTAAGTTAAAAGCGGATTGTAGTTTAAAAATGTGAAATTTCATCTTAGAAATGGGGGTTAAATTTAGATCTTGAAGTGTGAAATTTAAAAAGCCTTTAAACATTAAATTTAAAGGCTTTTTGTGGGGCCTTATTACTTAATAACGCCGCAAAGCATTCTAGCGCCGCCGCCGCCAAGTGCTTTTGGTTGGTCACTGTGGTTATCGCCACCGACGTGAACCATTAGTGAGTGACCTTTTAGCTCGTCAAGATTTTTTATCTTTGGAGCTAGCACTGGGTAGTTTGCATTGCCCTCGGCATCTACGTAAAGTGCTGGTAGATCGCCTTTGTGACCCTTATCGTCCCATGCAAATGAGTGCATTTTTGTCTCAGCTGGATCCCAGTGACCACCTGCTTTCATACCAAGACCTTTCTCAGTCGCGCCACAATCAGCATTTTGATGAACGTGAAAGCCGTGAAGTCCTGCAGGAAGACCTTTTAAATTTGGAAAAAACGCAACGCCGTAGTTTGTCTTAACAGCTACTACTTCGCCAACGCTCTTATCGCCCTTTTCGCTTAGTTCGCTAACTGGGATCACAAGATGCTCGCCAGCCTTTGGATCAAAGTGATGGCCCTCGTGAGCAAAAAGTAGTGTTCCTAAAACAGCACTTAGTAAAACGATTTTTTTCATACACACTCCTTATGGATAAAATTGTATGGCAAGTCTATCCTAAATTTAAAAATTTAGCAATAATTTTTATTTTTTAAGATTTTTTACGATAGTTTCTAGCTCTTTACTCTGCCCTATCCTATAAAGCGCAAAGTCGTATTTTATCGGGTCTAGCTCGTCAAATTCTCTAAGTTTTTTTGTAAGCTCCA
>JAHADO010000479.1 GCA_018375265.1 Campylobacter concisus
AGCTAAGCTTGGTAAATTTGACATCATGGGGCACATCGATCTTTTAAAACTCTTTAAATTTTTACCTAAAAAAGATGTCAGGATCCTAGCCAAAAACGCGATAAAAGCGATAAAAGAGGCAAATTTGGTAGTTGAGATAAACGCAGCTGGCTTTAGAAAGCCTATCGGCGAGCAATATCCAAGCATAAATTTACTAGAACTTATCGCTGAAAATGACATAACCATCACCTTTGGCTCAGACGCTCACGCCAAAGAAGATATCGGCAAAAACGGCGAAATTTGCGAGCAGATAGCTAGAAATTTGGGATATTCAAAGTGTGCGATATTTAAAAATAGAGATAGAGAATTAGTAAAATTTTAGTTTGGGGTCAAATAAAATATAAAAATAATCTTAAATATAAAATTTTGTGATACAATACGAAAATTAAAAACCAGAAGGAGATAAAAAATGGGAAAATTTGTCCAAAACATCGATCATTTTTTTGATTTTTGCAAAGAAAATGAAGTTAAATTTGTAGATTTTAGATTTACCGATCTAAACGGCGCTTGGCACAGCATAAGCTACAACATAAAAGCTGTTACAAAAGAGAATTTCACAAACGGCATCCCAATGGACGCTAGCTCGATGAACGGCTGGCAGCCTATCGACAAGAGCGATATGATAATGAAGCCAGAAGCGACATCTGCGTTTTTGGACCCATTTACCTCTGACATCACAGTCGTTGTTTTTTGCGATATCTACGACATTTACAAAGGTCAAATTTATGAAAAATGCCCTCGCTCGATCGCAAAAAGAGCGATGCAATATGTAAAAGATAGCGGACTTGGCGATGAGGCATATTTTGGCCCTGAGAATGAATTTTTTGTATTTGACAACGTCAAAATCATCGACAGCCCAAACTGCGCGATGTATCAAGTAGATAGCGAAGAAGGCGAGTGGAACGACGCTGCAGACTTTAAAGATAGCTACAACACAGGTCACCGCCCACGCAGAAAAGGCGGCTACTTGATGACTCAGCCAATCGACAGCATGGTCG
>JAHADO010000480.1 GCA_018375265.1 Campylobacter concisus
TGATTTAATCCTTATAAATACCTGCTCAGTTCGTGAAAAGCCAGTTCATAAGCTCTTTAGCGAGGTCGGAGCCTTTGAAAAAGCCAAAAAAAGAGGTGCTAAAATAGGCGTTTGCGGCTGCACTGCAAGCCATTTGGGTAGTGAAATTTTTAGGCGCGCGCCTTATGTTGATTTTGTCCTTGGTGCAAGAAACGTCAGTAAGATCACAAAGGCAGTAAATACGCCTAAATTTATCTCAACCGACATCAACCACGACGAGAGCGAATACGCATTTGGTGAATTTAGAGGCTCACCATACAAAAGCCACATCAACATCTCGATCGGCTGCGATAAAAAATGCACCTACTGCATAGTCCCACACACCAGAGGCGATGAAATTTCCATCCCCTCAAGTCTCATCCTAAAAGAGGTAGAAAAGGCTGCAAAAAGCGGCGCAAAAGAGATATTTTTACTAGGGCAAAATGTCAATAACTACGGCAAAAGATTTTCAGGCGTGCAAGAAAATATCGATTTTAGCGACCTGCTAGTGAAGATAAGCGAGATAGAGGGTGTTGAGAGGATAAGATTTACAAGCCCGCACCCACTTCACATGGATGATAAATTTCTTGAAATTTTCACAAATAACCCAAAAATTTGCAAATCTATGCACATGCCACTTCAAAGCGGAAACACCAAAGTTTTGCGCGAGATGAAGCGTGGATACACAAAAGAGTGGTTTTTAGACCGCGCGCTAAGACTTAGAAAGATGTGCCCAGATGTTAGCATCTCAACTGATATCATTGTCGCATTTCCTGGCGAAAGTGATAGCGAGTTTGAAGACACGATGGACGTGCTTGAGCAAGTTAGATTTGAGCAAATTTTTAGCTTTAAGTATTCGCCTCGTCCGCTTACAAAGGCAGCTACTTTTACAAATCAAATAGACGACAAGACCGCCTCAGAAAGGCTAACACGCCTGCAAAATCGCCACAGTGAAATTTTAGACGAGATCGTGGCGGCGCAAAAAGATAAAATTTTTGATGTATATTTTGAAGAGCTA
>JAHADO010000481.1 GCA_018375265.1 Campylobacter concisus
ATCATCACGATACCACCAGGGATAGCGATCCAGTACCATGCCTTTTGACCAGCGTTAAATTTACCAGCAGGGACTGGTTTTTTCTTCTTTGATAGATAACCGCCAACTATCATCATCCATCTTATGTCATAAACAGCTGGAAGCATTCTGATAGTCCAAGCAAATAACATAGGAAGCACAGAAATAGCAAATATAATAGTCGCTATATCGTGCAAGTATCTACAGAAACGCACAAATGTGCCACCACCAAGCTCTGCACCCCACATGATGATGATGCCAGTTGGCACTAAGATGATCCAAGAGATCGCAGCTAAGCCGTGAGCTATACGTTCGATCAGTGAAAACGCAAATACTTTTTTGCCATCGTGACTAAAGTGTTTTGGTCCGATGATCAAGAAGTGTAGCACGAACGCGCCGATAACAGCTAAAATGATAGAAAGTGCAGCTATCGCGAAGTAGTCGTTGCCTTGTATAAAAGTAAATATCGGGCCCCAGCCATGCTCATAAGGCTTGATATTTTCTATCCTCTGTGCTGCCCAAATGGTGCTGTCATATTGATTGACGCCAGTTGGTCCCTCAATGGCCATTGCCGCAACAGACAATGTAAAAAGTAGAGTAAGAATTCTCGTCATTTTATTCCTTTATTTGCTAAAGCTTAAATGATTTAAGCTTTGGTTAAATATGCTAAAATCACACAGCTATGCCGTTTTGCGGCTATTATATCAGAGCTAATCACAAGCAAACCTTAGCAAAAAAGATTACTAAAAATTTTATAAAAAATATTTAAGTTTTGTTAATTTTTATCGTTTTTTATCTGAAAAATTAGCTAAAATAAAGCCAAATTTTAGCCGAAAAAGGACCGCACTATGCATCTTTTTTGCCTTATATTTGATGACTACGAGACGCTTGATCTCATGGGACCAGTGGAGTTTTTAGCAAGGGTGCCTGAAGTGAAGATAAGCTACGTCTCGTTTGATGGCGGGATGAAAAGAAGCAAGCAAGGCTTTTTTATAAAGACCAAAAAGCTTAGTA
>JAHADO010000482.1 GCA_018375265.1 Campylobacter concisus
CCAGCGATCATTATCACTACAAAGAGCGGACATTTGATCAAGTATCCGCTTGATCCAAAAACTGCGATCTTTGTTTCAAGTGGTGATGAAGTAGCTCAAGCTGACATTTTGGCTAAGACTCCAAAAGCTGTTGCTAAGTCAAAAGATATCACCGGTGGTCTTCCAAGAGTTAGTGAGCTATTTGAAGCAAGACGCCCTAAAAATACAGCTATCGTTGCAGAGATCGACGGTGTTGTTAGATTTGACAAGCCACTTCGCTCAAAAGAGCGCATCATCATCCAAGCAGAAGATGGTACTACAGCTGAGTATTTGATCGAGAAGAGCCGCCAGATCCAAGTAAGAGACGGCGAATTTGTCCATGCTGGTGAGAAACTAACAGACGGACTTATCTCAAGCCACGATATCTTAAGAATTCTTGGTGAAAAGGCACTTCACTATTATTTGATCAGCGAAATTCAGCAAGTTTATCGTCGCCAAGGTGTTGCGATCGCTGATAAGCATATCGAGATCATCGTCTCTCAAATGCTTCGCCAAGTAAAAATCGTCGATAGCGGAAATACAAATTTCATCGTTGGCGACATGGTTTCAAGAAACAAATTTAAAGAAGAGAACGAGCGCATCATGAAAATGGGTGGCGAGCCAGCTATCGCTGAGCCGATCCTTCTTGGTGTTACAAGAGCGGCTATCGGAAGTGATAGTGTGATCTCTGCTGCATCATTCCAAGAGACAACTAAGGTCTTAACAGAAGCCTCAATCGCTGCTAAATTTGACTATCTTGAAGATCTAAAAGAGAATGTCATCCTTGGACGTATGATCCCAGTTGGTACTGGTTTTTATAAAGATAAAAAGATAAAGATCAAAGAAAACTAATATATTAAGCCCCACCTCTGGGGCTTAATCATCTTATAATTTTACCCACTTAAATTTACAAAATTTCAAAATTTACAAGACGTTAATCAATATTAAATAAAATCTCTAACTAAAAATATGTAACGGAGATATTATGAAAAATGTATTTAAATATTTATC
>JAHADO010000483.1 GCA_018375265.1 Campylobacter concisus
ACATACCTGTAATCGCCTTTTTTGGCCCTAGCAATGCTTTTGAATGGGGACCTTGGGATAATAGCTTGATGCAAAATGGCTACACAGCGCAAAATGGCATCCAAAGCATGGGCAAGCATATCGTATATCAAAAAGATTGGGACTTTGTGCCTTGCGACAAAGAGGGCATAAAAGAGCACGGCGTTGAAGATACTTTAATGGACTTTAGCGATGAGATGAGGCAAATAAAAGCGAAAATAAGATCAAATTTGGAGCTAGCGCAATGAATATCCTCCACACGCAAACGCTTTTTAACTGGGGTGGCGAGCAAAACAAGGCGCTAAATGAGATGCGCTTCATGCGTGAAATGGGTCATGAAGTGATGCTCTTTTGCAACCCAAATTCACAGATCGAAAGCATCGCAAAAGAAGATGGATTTAAGGTCATCACGCACGAGATGAATAAGAAAAATTTTCACAAAAGCGTGCCAGCACTTTGCGAAGTGATAAGATCAAATAAGATAGATGTCGTGATCACACATGGCTCGACTGATAGCTGGGTCGGCGCCATAGCTGGGCTTTTTTACCGCAAAAGAGACGTTAAATTTTATAAAGAAAGACACAATCTTTTCCCTATAAAGGGGTTTGTTTCTAAATTTATGCATAAAAAGCTTTTTGATAAAATTTTATACATCTCAGGTAGCGTCAAAGAGTATCTGCTAAGCATCGGCGTTAGCGAAGATAGGCTCTTTTTTATGCCAAGCACGGTTGATGTTGAAAAGATTGATAGCACAAAAAGCACTTTTAGAGATGAGTTTCATATCGCCAAAGATGAGCTAGTCATCGGCACTTTCACCTCTCTTTACCGCAAGAAAGGAGTCTTTGACTTTGCAAGTGCCGCAAAAGAAATTTTAAAGACAAAGGATGCGACCATTGTATTTTCTGGCAACATTAGTGACGGCACAAAAGAGCAGATCGCCTCTATGTTTGATGAAAAAGATAAGATCATCTTCACTGGCTTTAGAAATGACGCGGCAAATGTTATAAAA
>JAHADO010000484.1 GCA_018375265.1 Campylobacter concisus
GCCAAGCGCCCTACCAAAGCGTGGCTTGGTTCATCGCCTCGTGCATATCGAAAAGCTGCTTATGCTCTGCCACGTCGTGCGTTCTAATGATCTGCGCACCGTTTTCGAAGGCCTTTAGATGCAGATAAAGTGAGCCTGGCAAGCGCTCCTTGACCTCGCTTGGATAATAGTGATTTATGACTGATTTGCGGCTAGCACCAACTAGCAGCGGGCAGCCAAATTTCAAAAAATGCTCCAAATGTTTAATAAGCAGTAAATTTTGCTCAGCCGTCTTGCCAAAGCCGATACCAACGTCAAGCACTATCTTTTTAGCGCCAAGCTCCCTTGCAAGGACAATCTTTTGCTCAAAAAAGTCTGAAATTTCGCCGATTAGATCGTTATACTTTGGCGCGATCTGCATGGTGGCAGGATCGCCTTGCATGTGCATCATGCAAAACTCGGCGTCGTATCTTGCAGCAAGTGGGGCTAAATTTGCGTTTGCCGTGATGTCATTTATCATCTTAAAGCCGTGGTTTAGCGCAAATTCTAAGCAATAAGGATCAAAGCTATCAAGGCTAAATTTCGCCTTTTCATGTAAATTTAGCCTATAAAT
Organism: Campylobacter concisus; assembly: GCA_018375265.1. Classification (GTDB taxonomy): domain Bacteria; phylum Campylobacterota; class Campylobacteria; order Campylobacterales; family Campylobacteraceae; genus Campylobacter_A; species Campylobacter_A concisus_AB. The sequence continues at coordinate 593 of JAHADO010000484.1, forward strand.
TTCTTCAATGATATCTTTTATGCGCCTAAACTCCTCCTCGCGGCCACAATACTCGCTCCCTGGCCTTGAGCTAACGCCGCCAAGGTCGATGTAGTCAGCACCTGCTTCGATCATCGCTTCGATTTTAGCTATGCCATTTTGCGTATTTATGCGGCTTTGCTCATTAAAACTATCTCTATTAATATTTGCAACGCCCATTATAAGAGGCTTTGTGGGCTTTGTAAATTTAGTCTCTAAAAAGACGGCAAGCTTTTTAAGCCCAAAGTCTTGCAGCTTCTCTTTTTTAGCTAACTGCCTAAGCTGCGCATTTGTCGCCATTAGCAAGGCTTTATTTAGGCTCTCTTTGCCTAAGATCGTATCATTATGCGTCACCAGCTCGGCGCCGACACTAAGTGCGTCTTGCTTTAGGATATTTGCCGCTGGGGTCTTTAT
>JAHADO010000028.1 GCA_018375265.1 Campylobacter concisus
CAGCATCTTTTGCGTCTTTAAGATAGCCATATCCTAAGAAATTTAGGTTGCTCTCTAAATTTGAAAGTGAGCTCTTCATCAAGCTCTCATCATTTGCTTTTTTGGCCTCTTTGTAGTTTTTAAGAGCTTCGATAGCTACCTTACCCTTTGCCATCTTCTCTTCAACGCTTATTAGATTGTGCTCGCTGTTGCCATAAAGTAGGTCGTTTATGCCTGGTGTAAATGAGTCAAGCTCTCTGTTTGCCATGATACCAAGTGCGTAAGGTACTTTTATCTCAAACAAAAAGGCATCGCTCTCATCGCCAAGCTTTTTAGCTGGGTTTAAAATACCAGCTGCAACTAGGCCAGCATTTTGCTCGCCCTTATAAAGTCCCTCCATGGCTGCTAGCTTCATAGGCTGCTTTTGAGCTGCAAGATATGCGCTCTCATCGCCACTAAGTAGCAAAAATGCCGAAGTGATAAGACCAAATGCGCTAGCAACGACGATACTTTTTTTAGCAAGCAAGATGTGGCGTTTTTGGATCAAAAACCAAGCAGAAATTCCTATCACAAAAATAGCTGAGATAGTGTAGCCGCTAGTTACTGTGTGTAAAAATTTAGTGATACCAAGTGGATTTAGTGCGACTTCAAAGAAATTTTGCATCTCCATTCTAGCTGTATCTGGGTTAAATTTCATGCCGATAGGGTATTGCATCCAGCCATTTGCGATCAAGATCCAAAGTGCGCTTAAATTTGAACCGATCGCGACAAGCCAAGTTGAAAGTAGGTGAAATTTCTTGCTAACCTTATCCCAGCCAAAAAACATAATGGCAAAAAATGTACTCTCCATGAAAAATGCTAGCAAGCCCTCGATCGCAAGCGGAGCGCCGAAGATATCGCCGACAAACCAGCTATAATTTGCCCAGTTTGTACCAAACTCAAACTCCATGATGATACCAGTAGCCACGCCAATAGCGAAATTTATACCAAAGAGCTTTAGCCAAAATTTCGTTATCTCAAGCCAGGCTTTGTCACCAGTTTTGACATATATCGTCTCCATAATGGCGATGATAAAACTTAGCCCCAACGTAAGCGGGACAAACAAAAAGTGGTAAATGGCAGTCAGCGCAAACTGAGCCCTAGACCAATCAACAAAATCCATCTCAGACATTTTATTACTTTATTAAATTACGAATTACAAATTCGCTTTTTTCTTCGTCAGTTTGAAATTTGGTATTAAGAGTTTCATCAAAGATGAAGACCTTTAATATCCCAAACATAATGATAAGCTTTATCGCTATGAGAAGCCATAGTTTCTTGCCTATTTTCATATTTTTAAAGCCGTCTATATATAAAGAGGCGATGTTTTTTAAGCAGTTTTTAATCATGATGTCGAAGTCTATAACAAAAAAACTTAAAGAATAATTTTTAAAAATTGCACGATTAATGCCTTACTAAATATTTAAGGGGTATAATCGGCAGATTAAAAAATAACTAAAGTTAAGGAAATTTTGATGGCAAAAGAGACGAAGTATATTTTTATCACAGGTGGCGTTTTAAGCTCACTTGGAAAAGGCATCGCAGCTGCGTCTATAGCGACATTACTTAAAAATTCTGGCTTAAAGGTGAGCGTTTTAAAAGCTGACCCATATATCAACGTAGATCCTGGCACGATGAGCCCACTAGAACACGGCGAAGTCTTTGTCACAGACGATGGCGCGGAAACAGACCTAGACCTTGGTCACTATGAGAGATTTTTAGATGAGAGCCTAAGTCAGGACAATAACTTCACAACAGGCAGAGTTTATAGCTCAGTCATCGAAAAAGAGCGACGTGGCGACTACCTTGGAAAGACTATACAAGTGATCCCTCACATCGTTGGCGAGATCGTTGATCGTATCAAAAAAGCAGGCGAGGGCAAAGATGTGCTCATCGTTGAGATAGGCGGAACCGTTGGCGACATCGAGGGCTTGCCATTTTTAGAGGCGATAAGAGCGCTAAGAGTAGAAGTTGGCAAAAAAAGAGCGTTAAATATACACCTAACACTCGTGCCATTTATCAAAGTAGCTGGCGAGCTAAAAACAAAGCCAACTCAGCATAGCGTAGGCGAGCTAAGACGCATCGGCATAAGCCCAGATATCATCATCTGCAGGTCTGAAATGCCACTAAACCGCGAGCTAAAAGATAAGATCGCAGCAAGCTGTGGCGTAGAGAAAAACTGCGTCATAGAGAGCTTAGACAGCGCAAGTATATATCAAATTCCACTTTCATTTTTAAAGCAAGACATCCTAGTGCCGATCGCTGAAAATTTAGGCTTTAGTGAGCTAAAACCAGACATGGCAAACTGGGATAGCCTAGTAAAAAGGATCATCGCTCCAACAAACGAAACTACAATCGCCTTTGTAGGCAAATATATCGATCTAAAAGAGAGCTACAAGAGCCTAACTGAGGGCATCATCCACGCTGGAGCAAATTTGGACGCTAGGGTAAATTTACGCTGGATAGATAGCGAAAAGATAGAAGAGAGCAATGTAAATGAGCTTTTAAAGGACGTGGATGGCATCTTAGTAGCTGGTGGTTTTGGAGAAAGAGGCGTTTTAGGCAAGATGCAGGCTATAAAATTTGCTCGTGAAAATAAGATACCTTATCTTGGAATTTGCCTTGGTATGCAGCTGGCACTAATCGAGTTTGCAAGGGATGTTTTGGGCTTAGAAGATGCAAATTCTATGGAATTTAACAAAGAGTGCAAAAATCCTATCATATATCTAATAGATAGCTTCATCGATGCTCACGGCAAAAAGCAAATAAGAACGCACACAAGCCCACTTGGCGGCACTATGAGGCTAGGTGCTTATAACTGCGACATCAAGCCAAAGACGCTTTTAGCTGAAATTTATGGCAACGCAAAGAGCGTAAAAGAGCGTCACCGCCACCGCTACGAGGCAAATCCAAAATATAAAGAGGCCTTTGAAAAGGCTGGTCTAATAGTAAGTGGCGAAAGCGACGGACTAGTAGAGGCGATCGAGCTAAAAGGTCATCCGTGGTTTGTAGGCGTGCAGTGTCACCCTGAATTTACTAGCCGCCTGACTAGACCAAATCCTGTGATACTAGGATTTATAAAAGCAAGCCTAGCCAATCACGTAAAATGATAAATTTGGCAAGCTTTCTTGCCAAATTTTTACTTAAAATTTCTCTCATTTTTTACTTCAAATTTACAATGGCTAATTTATAAAGAGTATCAATTTAACAAAAGTTTTTTGCCCTAAAAATCTTACTTTCATTGAAAATTATAAGAAATTAAATTTCAAAAAGATATAATCAAAGCATTCAAAATAAAGACGAAAGATTACGATGAAAAAAAAGCATTTTTGTTGCCAAATTTTTGGCAGTTTGGGTGTAAATTTAAGTGAGCAAATAGCATTAGTAAAAGTTGGCAGGGCGTCAAAAAGTCCTTGCCAAAGCTATGTTAACTAAAGAGGATATTAGGAATTTACTAGCACGTAGATTTTGTAACGACATACACAAAAAACTTAGTGAAATTCCAACGCCAAGCGCTCTAAAGGATATCTACAAAGGCGCTAATCGCATCAAAGAAGCGATCGAGAGAAACGAGCATATCGCTATTGTTGGCGATTATGACGTTGATGGCGTGGTTTCAAGTGTGATTTTAGCCGAGTTTTTTGATGATCTTGGCGTAAAAAACTACCTAGTAAAGATCCCAAACCGCTTTAAAGACGGATACGGCTTAAACCCTGAGATCATCGACGAGCTGGCAAGCGATGTGAGTCTAATAATCACCGTCGATAACGGCATCTCAGCCAATGAGGCAGCTAGCATTTGCAAAGAAAAAGGCATCGATCTCATCATCACAGATCACCACATGCCACCAGCCATTTTGCCAGAAGCCTACGCCATAATCAATCCAAAACAAGAGGACTGCAACTTTCCAAATATCGAAATTTGCGGTGCTGAAGTGGCTTGGTATTTGGTTGGAGCGCTAAAGGATGTTTGCAAGCTAAACTACGATATGAGCAAGTTTTTAGAACTTCTAGCCATTGCGATAATCGCTGATATGATGGAGCTAAGAGATATGAACAGGATGCTTGTTCGCATGGGTATTTGCAAGCTAAATGCCTCGAAGCGCTCGGCATTTTGCGTCATAAAAGAGTTTTACGGCAAGGATAAATTTGAGTGTGATGATATCAGCTTTCTTATAGCGCCTCTTATAAATTCAGCCGGACGCATGGACGATGCGATGAATTCATTTAACTTCTTGCGTGCAAAGAGCATCGAAGAGGCTTACAACTACCTTGATACGATTATCGAGTTTAATAACTCCAGAAAAGAGGAGGAGCGCCAACTCTTTGAGTGCTCGCTAAAGGACGTAAAAGAGGACGATGAGGTCATCATCACTTGGGGAGAGCAGTGGCATGAGGGCGTGATAGGCATCGTGGCTAGCCGCCTGGCAAAGCACTTTGCAAAGCCAGCTATCGTCTTTAGCATCGATAAAGGCCGCGCGAAGGGCAGTGCTAGAAGCGTTGGCAAGCTTGATATCTTATCACTCATCGCAAGCCACGAAGATTTGCTAACAAGCTACGGCGGTCACAAAGGTGCAGCAGGGCTAACTCTTGCGCCTGAAAATTTGGAAAAATTTAAAGAGGCGATAAATAAAAGCTGCTCATGCCTAAATATGCAAGAGTGCAAAAGCTCAGATGAGCTACTTGGCGACATAATGCCAAGCGAGATAGACTTTGAGCTACTTGAAATTTTGGAATTTTATGAGCCGTATGGACAGAAAAATCCACGCCCAGTCTTTAAGATAGAAAACGCTGTCGTGAAGAACGAGAGGCTCATAGGCAGGGATCAAAACCACTTAAAACTTATCTTGCAAAAAGACAACAAGACACTTGAAGCACTATTTTTCAACTTCACAAGGCACGTTAGAGTAGGCGAAATGATAGATATCATCTTTTGTGTATCTAAAAATTCGTTCCGCGGGCTTGTTACACCGCAGCTTCTTATACGAGAAATTTTATAGTTTTCTGCCTAGTTGTTTGAAATTTAACGACTAGGTATTACTTTTTAATAATTAAAAACTTTATAAATTTATCAATGCTTATTTAATATTATAAATTAATAATATTTTAAATAAAAATCCGTAAAATTACATTTACATTATATTTTTAAAGGATTGAAAATGAAAAGTTCATTTTTGAAAGCTAGCATGATTGCATGTGCGGTTTGCTCATTTGCTATGGCAGAGGGAGCATTTATTGGTTACGAGGGCGGATATTCTTTTGCGTCAAATTGGAAAGAGAAAACAACAGATGGCGAGAGCGCAAGCGTTAGAAAAGGTCAATTTAACAGCGGTGTAAAAGCTGGTTATGATTTTGACAGCTTTAGAGCTTACGGTGCTTATTTTTATAGCTTTCAAACAAAAAAACAAATAGAAGACGATGATGACAGATTTACTGTTAAATGGAAAAAACACAGTTTGCTAGCTGGAGTTGATTACACTCCAAGTATCACTGAAGATATTAAACTTGTTGCAGGTGGCTACACTGGCGTATCTAGACTTTTGATAAGCAGAGATGACGAGAATAAAAAATTCTATGACACAGGATTTGTTTTAGGCGCTAAATTTGGTGCTGAATACCTACTTGATCAAAACAATATCCTAGAAGCTGGCATAAAAACTGACTACACTTTCTATAAGGCAGATGACGTTAGCAGAGTTAGAGAGAGCAACATCGGTCTTTACGTAGGCTACACTTATAAATTTTAATATTAAACATTCCCTCCTTAAGAAATTTGCGTCCTAGTTTGGGCGCAAATTTATCTCTAGTATTTTTACCAGTAAATTTAATATACTTTGCAAAAAGGCTACAAAATGAAGAAAATAATATTGACTCTATCTATGCTCTTGACCTCTACGTTTGCGGTTGATTGTGATAACGCATTTATTAAAGCTGTTGTAAGCATGATCGATGAGCCAGCTCCCACAAGAGTCGATGAAAATAGCGTAATAACAGGTGCTACATGTGAAAATGAGACCCTAAAAACCACGTTTGTTATAAACGATAGCGAGGATATTAAATTTAGTAAATTTACTAAAGAGCAGATAGATGAGTTTAAAAAGATGCAGACTGAAATGCTAAAAGAGGACTTTTGTAGTAGTAAAAATCCTCTTATCGATAAAGCTTCGTGGATATACAACTACGAGAACTGCAAGAACTTTACTGTGATAAATTTGACAAGAGAGGATTGCAAGTAAATTCTGGGGTCTCCCCCAGAAATTTAAGCTTTTTTGTCTTCAAGCTCTTTTAAGTGAGCTTTTACAAACTCACCAAATTCGTCTTGAGTTAGCACTCTTTTAGCAAGTTTTTCCTTGCATTTTTTGCCAAGCTCGCCTAGAGTTGCTCTATTTTTTTGGCTTTGTGATTTGCCAAATTTTGAAAGGATCGCATTTAGCTCATGCTCTTCACCGAAATTTACTAGCTCTTTATCTAGTGCCATTTTCTCTCCTTTGATGAAAATTTCTTCTAATTTTAAAATTTAATAGTAAATATAAATAAATTTAAATTTTAAAGGCTGAAAAGAGCGAAAAATAGGGCTTTGTTAAATTTAAATTTCATATAGATTAAACGCGTAATAGTAAAATCACGAAAATTTTTAAAGGAGAAGTATGAAAAATTTACTTGTAAAATCAAGCTTGGTTTTAGCTTTACTTAGTTCAGCTGCACTTGCGCAAGGTGCATTTGTCGGTGGCGAGGGCGATTATTCGTTCAACTCAAAGATCAAAACTAAAAATATCGCAAAAAGCGAAAAAAATAACTTCAACAAAGGTCACTACGGACTTGGCTTTTATGGTGGTTATGATTTTGACAGCTATAGAGCGTATGGTGGCTACTACTATGACTTTAAAGCTAGAAAAAATGCTGGCGAAGCAGACGCAAAATGGAGCAAACATAAGCTTTTAGCAGGCGCTGACTACACTCCAAACATCACAGAAAACTTTAAAGCCGTACTTGGCGGTTACGCTGGTCTTGGTTATCTAAGTGTTAGACAAAGCTTTGAAAACGAAACTAGCAAGAAAAATTTCAAAGGCTTGCTAGTTGGCGCAAAAGCTGGTGGTCAGTACTCATTTGACGCTCACAACGCGCTTGAGTTTGGTCTAAAAGCTGATAAGACATTTTATAAGAAAAACAGCGGCGCTCAGCTAAGAGATACAAGTGTGGGAATTTACACAGGCTATACTTATAAATTCTAATAAATTCTAATTCAAGGCAAGGCTTAGGCTTTGCCTCTCCTAAAAACTCACATTTATTCTTTAAATTTATAACTCAGGCAACTTTTAAGTGGCGCGAGATAGAATGGCTCCTGCTTAAAAAGGAGAAAAATGAAAACCAAATCGCTTCTTGTCATTGCGCTCTGTGCCGTTTTTAGTAGCTTTGCCTTTTGCGAACCAAAAAGTGAGCCAACGCTAACAAAAAGTAGAAATTTGGTTGGTCAGACGGTGCCAGGCGCTATTTTAGGCGTTAAGGTGCCAAAAGAGCATCAAGCGAAATTTGATAGTGCAAAGCCTAGGATGCAGGAATTTTTAGCAAATATGGCATGCTATAAGGCTAATAAAAATGATAAATTCATGGAAGGTGGCACAAGGGCACCTGCGCTAAGAAAAGATGATAGCCATTTTAAAATGGCTAGTGGCATTTGTAGCGATAACGTCGATATCTTGAGTATAGAAAATGTGAAATTTATTGCCGAAAACGCATTTAGTTTTAGCGTTACATTTATCACAGCAGATGGCGAAGAAACTACAAAATTTGATGATATTATATTTACGCAGCACCCAAGCGGTGAGTGGCTGGTTAGGTGGTAGTTGTAGAGGTAAAAGCCTCTACTCTCTGCCTTCAAGAAGTGGTACAAAAAGGCACTCGTCTAAAAACTCTTTTTCTAAATTCCCACTCTCATCTTTTCTAAATTTAGCGATAAACTGCTTGCCGTCTTTTTTCATCGGAGCGACCAAGATACCGCCATTTTTTAGTTGAGCGAATAAATTTGGTGAGATCTCATCAGCTGCAGCCGAGAGTAAAATCCTATCAAACGGCGCGTAGCTTCGCCAGCCGTTGTTGCCATCATCATATCTTACGTGTACGTTTTTGATCTTTAGTGCTTCAAAGCGTTTTTTGGCCTCCATGGCTAGCTTTTCTATGCGCTCGACGCTAAAAATTCTATGTGCGAGCTTGCTTAGTATCGCTGCTTGATAGCCGCTGCCACAGCCTATTTCTAGGATGTTATCTACATTTTCGCACTCTAGTGCCATCGTCATCTTTGCCACCGTTAGCGGCGAGCTGATCCACTGGTTGCCAAGGATCGGCTGCGCGTCAAGCTTGTAAGCATGTGCAGGGATAGGCACGAAAATTTCACGCTCGGTTGTTGATATCGCGTCAAACAAAAGCGGACTGAGCGTGATCTCATCGGCTATGTCGCTAGCTAAATTTTGGCATTTTATCGCTTCTAATTGGGTCAAAATTTCTATCCTAAACAAATTTTAAATCGCTATTATACGATTTAAAGCTTATCTTAAAATTTATAAAAGCCCTAAATTTTTCTTTATCTGCGTGATCAAATTTGCGTCAAAAACTGCGCTTGCTTCTAGCGTGCCATCTGGCAAAAAGACCCCAGCGAGCTCAAGATCTAGCGAGCTTGAGATCATGACGTAGCAGTTATTTGCGATCGCAAGCGCCTTGCAAAGGCTAAGGTAGGCTTCCTCTCTGGCTTTGCCCCACATGGCTGGCACCATGATGATGTCGCACCCCTTTAGCTTTGCCCAAAGCCTGCTATCACGCAGCTCAAAGCATATTAGCACGCCAAGCTTTAGCCCTTTAAATGTAAATGCGTTTATATCGCTCACTTCGCCGGCTGCAAAGATCTCATGCTCTAAATTTGGCCTAAAAAGCTCAGCCTTAAACTGCGAATGAAAGACGTTGTTTGAGTTAAGAAGTAAAAATTCGTTATAAATTTTTGGTTGGTGCGGATTTAGATTTGAAATTTGAGCGAGCCCTGCGCTTTTGTTTAGGCTGCTAAGGTGCGTAAAACCAAGAAATTTATCTGAGCTAAGCGCCTCTTGCAAGCGCTCAAGCAGCATCGCATCAAAGCTGCCTATCATGCCACCAAGCATCGCTTTATTTGCCCCAGCAAAAAAGCCGTCAAAATCATAGCCGCTTATGCAAAGCTCGCTTGCAAGCAGGAGCGAATTTTCAGGCGCAGCCTCAACTAAATTTGCAAGCTCTTCTAACCGATCTGTTGCATTTTTTGCCTTTAAAGTTAGGCTTATTAGGTTTAAATTTTCGCTCATTTATTTTCCAAATACAAATGTAGTTTGCTTTGGCGCATGGCAATCTGCTGGTATCCTAAAATCCATATCCGTTCCACCGATATCAGGCGTTGGCTTTAGCAAAACAGTTATAGCTGTGATCTTATCATCGCGCTTCGAGAGCGGGTCGTTAAAGACCCAGACTTCGTAAGAAAACGAGGTTTTATCGTCAAAATATACCATCCTAGTCTCTTTTAGGTCGCTATATTTGAAGTTGCATGTTTTGTTTATCTCTTTAAAAACATCAACAACAAGCGCAGAGCCAATAGGCGCTAGACTTGGCCAAACATCGCCAGCTGGCATGCTTTGGTAAGTGATGGCATCTTTGGTTTCATTCGTTTTTGCAAGTATGTAAGGGTTAAAGCTATTTAGCAAATCCTTATTTGCTATGCTAATGGCTCTTTCATTACTACTGCTCGCACACCCAGCCAAAAGCACGCAGGCAAGGGATAAGATACTATTTTTAAAAGTCGTCAAAGCTGATACTTCCTTTGCTGTAGTTTGTCACCTTTGCTTCAAAGAAATTTGACTTTTGGTCGTTAAATTTCGCAAAGTCATCGACCCATTTGATCGGGTGAGTGACGTTGTATTTGCGTTTTAGGCCGATCGCAACTAGGCGTTGGTCGATGAGATAGTGGATGTACTGCTCGATGATATCGTCGGTAAAGCCCATTATTTGGTTTTGGGTGATGTATTTGCCCCATTTGATCTCTAAATTTCCAGCTTTTTCAAACATATCATAAATTTTCGCCTCAGTCTCAGGTGTGAAAAGATCAGGTCTCTCTTTGCGGACTGAATTTATCATGTTTTGAAATAAAAGCAGGTGCGTGATCTCGTCGCGTTGGATGAAGCGTATCATCTGTGCTGAGCCTAGCATCTTGCCAGCGCGAGCTAGAGCGTAGATCGCTGTAAAGCCGCTGTAAAAGTAGATGCCCTCTAAAATTTGGTTCGCAACCATCGCAAGAAGTAGCTTCTCGTCAGTCACTTCTCCTGCAAGCTCCTCATAGACGCTTGAGATGTAGTCGTTTTTCTCGCGCAAGACGTCGTCGTGCTTCTCCATCTCGTAGATGAGGTCGGTGTTGTCACAGATCGCCTCGACCATGACAGCGTAAGACTTGCTGTGGTTTGCCTCTTCGTAGGCTTGGCGGCTTAGCACGGCGTTGATCTCTGGGGCGGTAATGTAAGGGTTGATGTTGTCAGCTAGGTTGTTTGTCTGAAAGCTATCCATCGAGATGAGCTGGCTCCAGACAAGGTCGTACA
>JAHADO010000485.1 GCA_018375265.1 Campylobacter concisus
AGCTAAACTACTTATGCTTGACCGATGAAAAGTATAAAAGCTTAAGCTACACTCCAAGGATCGACATCAAAGTAGATGTAAAGCTAAGACTTTAACCATCAGCGACAATGGTATCGGCATGGATAAAGATGAACTTATCGCAAATTTAGGCACCATTGCAAGAAGCGGTACAAAGGGCTTTATGCAAAGCTTAAGTGGTGACGCAAAGAAAGATAGCTCGCTGATCGGCCAGTTTGGCGTGGGCTTTTACTCAGCATTTATGGTGGCAAGCAAGATCGAAGTCATAAGCAAACGAGCACTAAGCGAGAAGGCCTATAAATGGACATCTGATGCAAAAAGCTATGAGATCGAAGATGCTAAAAAAGATGGATTTGGTACGGATATCATCTTACATTTAAACGACGATGAATTTGCAAATTCTTGGCGCATCGAAGAGATAGTTAAAAAGTATTCAAACCACATCCCTTATCCTATATTTATGGATAAAGAGAGCTACGTTGCTCCAAAAGAAGGCGAAAAAGAGGGCACTTATGAGACCAAAAACGAGCAGATAAACAAGGCAAATGCGCTTTGGAGGCTAAATAAAGCCAGCTTAAAAGAGCAAGACTACAACGACTTTTATAAGCAAATTTCACACGACAGCAGCGACCCACTCCTTTATATCCACACAAAAGCTGAGGGTAAGATCGAGTACTCGACACTATTTTATGTGCCAAGCACCGAGCCGTTTGACCTCTTTAGGGTTGATTATCAAAGTGGCGTGAAGCTCTATGTGAAGAGGGTTTTTATAACTGACGATGCAAAAGAGCTTTTGCCGCCGTATTTAAGATTTATCAAAGGTGTGATCGACGTTGAGGATTTGCCGCTAAACGTTAGCCGCGAAATTTTACAAGAAAATGCGATCATGCGAAGCGTTAAAGAGCAAAGTGTAAAGAAAATTTTAAGTGAGCTTGCAAAAGTAAAAGATAACGACCGCGATAAATACATAAAATTTTACAAACTATTTGGCAAGGTTTTAAAA
>JAHADO010000029.1 GCA_018375265.1 Campylobacter concisus
GCGTCGCTTGATAAGATAAAGGGCGCTTACTGCTTGCTCGTGCAGTCACGTCACAAGACCTTTGCTATAAGAGACCGCTGGGGCGTTAGGCCACTAAGCCTTGGTAGGCTAAAAGATGGCGGATATATCGTAGCTAGCGAGACTTGCGCGTTTGACCTTGTGGGAGCGACATTTATAAGAGATGTTAGACCTGGTGAGATGATAGTTTTTGAGCATAGCAAGAGCGAGTTTCAAAGCTTGCAAATTTTCGAGCCAGAGCCTAGAATTTGCGCCTTTGAATACATCTACTTTGCGCGCCCAGATAGCGTGATAGAGGGCAAAAGCGTCTAGGAAGTGAGAAAAAAGATGGGCGAGGTGCTAGCTAGAAAGAGCAAGGTAAAGGCTGACTTTGTAGTGCCTGTGCCAGATAGTGGCGTGCCAGCGGCGCTTGGATATGCAAATGAGAGCAAAATTCCATTTGAGCTAGCCATCACTAGAAATCACTATGTGGGCAGAACCTTTATCGAGCCAAGCCAAGAGATGAGAAATTTAAAGGTCAAACTAAAGCTAAACCCAATGTCAAGTGTGCTAGCTGGTAAAAGCATCGTGGTGATCGATGATAGCATCGTTCGAGGCACCACTTCTAAAAAGGTGGTCGATCTCTTAAGACACGCAGGGGCAAAAGAAATTCACTTCAGAGTTGCGTGCCCTGAACTCAAGTATCCTGAGCGATACGGCATCGACACACCAAGCTTTGAGGAGCTAATAAGCGCCAAAAAAAGCGTCGAAGAGGTCAGAGAGTACATCGGAGCTGATAGCTTGGAGTTTTTGAGCATCAATGAGCTTAAAGAGAGTATCGGCAACGAGAGAAAATACTCGCTTGTAAGTTTTGATGGTGATTACTTCATAAAATGAGAAATTTAGTAGTTTTGCTGCTTGGGGCACTCTTTTTTGTGGGCTGCTCGCAAAAGACACCTAGCAAAAAGGATGAAATTTCCATCATGGTAAGCTACTTTGAGCTTGGTGGCGAAAAGCAGCAGCTACTAATAAAAAGCATGCCAAATTTAGCTGATAAAAATGCTAGCGTGCCATTTTTTGGCATGGTAAATTTTCTTGATCAAAACAAAACTGCAAGTGCTTATTCTCTTGCAAAAGGCGTTATAAACGTCATTGAAGCAGACAACGCCTCTATAAATTTAAACAAAGCTAGTGATGTTTTGGCTCTTAAAAAATCTAGCGAGATAAGGTTTTATGAGATAAGACCTGACGTGGTTGAGAGTGTTAAATTTAGATCACTAAATGGCGTTTGCGCTGAGTTTTTAGCTCAAAAGCCAGTTTTTGTAAATGCGGCCACCAACTACTACTTAAGAGATGATAGCTTTTTTGCAAGCTTGATTGAGGCGAAATTTGTCTATAAAAAGGGCGCAAAGATCCTAAAAAAAGAGTTTGCTTATAGCATCTTAGAGCCCAAAATCCTAGAAGAGGCCAAAGAATTTACACAAAAATCAAACCAGCTTTTCTTAAACGATATGCAAAAGCTTGGCAGACTGCTTGACATACTCTGCACATTTTAGCGAGCACTTAGACACTAAATTTATACTTTTTCATAGGCCAACATCCTTTTAAAATTTATTTTAAGTACGGGGGGGGGAGTAGTGCTTCGCCCTGGAGCTTGTTTGGCGGCGACAGAGAAAAAACTAAAGAGTATAACGACAAGATGAAAAATGGTGATGAAAAATGGAATTCGGTCCTTTATGATTATCAGCACATGAGATATATAAATAGCAATAACTCTGCATGGTGGCTTTTAGAGGATTAGTTATTTAAATATGCAGGAGAAATTCCTGCATATTTTTTAAAAATATCTATTTTTAAGTTGGAATTTTCACTTTAGCTGACTTGTAAATTTCTCAATTTTCAAGTCAGCCACTTTAAATTTAAAGCTAAATTTAGCGCAAAAGTAAACGCCAAATTTATCCTAAAGCATCTCTATAAATGCCTCCAGCCTTGTCTTGATCTGCCCAGCGTCGCTTGTAGAAAAGTCCGTCTCAAGCGCCATATAAGGCGTATCTACGTCATTGCACGCCCTTTTTATATTGGCAGTTTCTACGTTGTAGGTGTGACAGGCTTGCAGCACAACGTCGATCACACCGTCCGCCTTATACTCTTTTATCATCTCTTGTAGCACATTTTCTCTCTCTTTATTTGGCGACATGATCGAGCAAGGTATCGCCATGTAGCGCTTTGCGATGGCATTTATAGGATCATCATTTTCATCGATTAGGTTGCTAAAATTTTTAGTTCCAGTGCAGTTTTCGTAAGCTACCACGACGCCGCCTGCCTCTTCTATGGCTGGCACGATCTTATCATAGACCCCGCCACTTGGACAGCCTGTGATGATGATGCGTTTGGCGTCCTTATGCACGGGTGAAATTTTATCTCTCACGCACTCTTTTAGCTTACTTACGATAATCTCAAGGTCGCTTATCTGCTCCTCTTTGTCAAAGATAAAGCCGTTTCCATATAACAGTGCGTGTAGCTCTTTGCCATTCATCGGTGGTGGCGTTAGTTTCATGAAATTTTGAATTTCTCCCATTAGCTCGCGCTCTTTGTTAAATAGCCTGATAGAGTTTCTAAGCTCCTCATCGCTTACGCTCACGCCAAATTTAGCCTCCAAGCGCTCCTTTAGCTCCCTGACCTCATCTTGCCAAATCTCCAAGCTCTTTTGGCTCTTGAAATGTGGCAAATGCATGACGTGCACATCTTTAAATTCGCCCATTAGCTCATACATCTTCTTCTTGCCGTCGCACGTCGTCTCGCCGATAACAATATCAGAGTTTCGCACAAATGGGCACTTGTTCGCTTTTGCAAAGCCGTAGCTTGCTTTTATGAGCGGACAGAGGTTTTTAGGCAGGTATTTTTCGCCCTCAACCACGGCGTTATCACCAGTCGCGCAGACACTCACGCTATAAGCGTTTGCCGCGTGGATGACCTCCCTTGGCGTATAGGTGCAAAAGATAGCAGCGATCTTTTGGCCGCTATTTTTGACTGCTTCAACATTTTGGGCTAAATTTTTCTTAGCGCCATCATAGGTAGCGAAAATTTCGCTCAAATTCATACTCTCATTTATTGCCATCTTCTCTCCTTAAATTTCTTATCCCTGCAAGGCTAGCGCCTATCGCACCGCAGTAGATCGCATCTTTGTGCGTGCTGACGCTAGCTTGCAAGCACGCTTCTAAATTTTCTCTTACATACTCGCTCTTACTAAAGCCACCGCTTAAAAAGTAGCTCGTATTTGCCTGTTTTTTGACCAAATTTGAAATTTTATTTATAGCTGAGATGATCACCGCTTTTGCGATATTTTCTCGTGAGACGTTTTGAGCGATGAGACTTATGATCTCAGACTCTGCAAAGACCGTGCACATCGAGCTTATGGATATATCTTTGTCGCTATTTTTAGCAAGACGTGTAAGCTCATCAAACCTAACTCCAAGGCGGTTTGACATCACTTCAAGAAATTTACCAGTGCCGGCTGAGCATTTATCATTCATCGTAAAGTCAGTCACCGAGCCATTTTCAAGCTTGATAGCCTTCGTATCTTGTCCGCCCACGTCTATAACTGTGCAGTCGCTTTTGCAAAAATAGTGCGCCCCAAGCGCGTGACAAGTGATCTCTGTAAGGGTTTTGTCAGCGTATGGCACCGAAACTCTGCCGTAACCTGTCGCTGTAAAATAAAGCTCGCCAAGGCCTAAAGCTAAAACTCGCTCTTTTATAAGCATAGCTGTATCTGCGCTGCTCCAGCCAGTTGGGAGTAAAAATAGCTCCTTTATCTCGCCGCTACTTGCCTCTATGACGGCGACTTTTGCAGAAGTTGAGCCTATATCAATACCGATTGAGTGCATTTTGTATCCAAAAAAGGTCTTTCTAAAACTTAGAACTGGCGTGATTTTACTCACTTTAAGACAAATTTGTCAATAAATAAGACCCAAAATTTTATAGCCTTTTCACCTTTTAAAATTTATAATTTACCCACACTTTACAAAGGGGATGAAATTTGAAAAATTTGACAAACGAGCAGAGATTTTTCTCAAATGCCGACCTTGCAAGGCTCTTTTTCCCTATCGCCGTAGAGCAGTTTTTAGAGTATAGCCTAGGCCTTGCAAACTCACTAATGGCAGCAAGCGTTAGCGAAAGTGCGGTGAGTGCGGTAAGCCTTGTGGAGTTTGTCATGGCGCTATTTATTAGCATATTTACCGCCATAGCCACTGGTGGCTCGGTGGTCGCTAGCCAGTATCTAGGCAGCAAACAAAGCGGCAACGCCAGAAATACCGCCGATCAGCTAGTTTGGTTTAGCCTAATTTTTGCAATATTTATAGCCCTTGCCATCATCATTTTAAAAGACCTCATCTTAGACAAAGTCTTTGGCGATATCGGCGAACAAGTGAGGCGCGATGCTAGCCACTACCTTGTTTTCTCAGCCATTTCAGCGCCATTTTTAGCCGTCTATGCAGCAGCTGCGGCGATCTTTCGCACGATGTCAAACGCAAAGCTACCTATGTATATCATGGCGGCTGCAAATTTACTAAATGTGCTGCTAACTGCCATTAGCATCTACACATTTCACACAGGGGTGCTTGGCATCGCCATTAGCACGCTCATAGCAAGAGCGATCGCTTGCTTTGTCATAGTCTATCTACTACTTGATATAAAGCTAAAACTTCACATAAGAAAGAGCCTTATCTATAAATTTGACTACGAGATCATCAAGAAAATTTTAAATATCGGCGTGCCTTATGGCTTTGAAAATTCGATGTTTTACGTGGGTCGCATCATCGTTTTGAGCCTTGTTTCGCTCTTTGGCACGGCAAGCATCGCTGCAAATGCCGTGGGCGGGACGATCGTGATGTTTCAGGTGCTCCCTGGCATGGCGATAGGCACAGGCCTAAGCGTCGTAGTGGCTAGATGTATCGGCGCAAATGACTTTAATCAGGCTAAATTTTACGTAAGAAAATCGATGCTAAGCATCTACATCGTGCAGCTTTTTAGCACGGCTGCCGTGTTACTGCTTCTTGAGCCACTACTTCGCGTTTATAACCTCTCTAGCGAAGCCATAAATTTAACAAGGCAGATCGTCTGGTATCACGGCATCGCTATGTGTCTTATCTGGCCGCTTGCCTACACCTATCCGACCGTTTTTCGTGCTGCTGGGGACGCAAAATACCCGATGATAGTAAATTTAGCCTGCATGTTTGCCTGCAGGATCGTGCTAGCTTATATCTTTGCGCTTACGTTTGATCTTGGCATGATAGGCACTTGGTTTGCGATGTTTGCCGACTGGGCAGTAAAGGCGGTGCTATTTGTGCGCAGATACCTAAAAGGCACGTGGATGAAATTTCGAGCCATTTAAAAAAAAGTAGTAATATACACACGATTTTGTCACAAAGGATAAAGATGAAAAATGTTTTAAAATTTAGTGCAGCTCTAGTGATCGCAGCACTTTTTGCAGGGTGTGCAAGTGAGAGCTCAAGAGTGGTCGAAACTCCAAAAGTAGCAAGCTACGGCTCAGTTTATAACGGCAAAAAGGTCTCAGTTTCTATTGGCCGCTTTAATAACCAATCAGCCTATCAAAATGGCGCATTTAGCGACGGTGAGGACAGACTTGGCAACCAAGCTCAAAGTATCTTGTTCACAAATTTACAGCAAAGCGGTAGATTTTCGGTACTTGAAAGATCAAATATGTCAGTCCTCAAACAAGAGAGCGAGCTAAGCAAAGAGGCTCAAAATTTAAAAGGCTCAAGATACGTCATAACTGGCGATGTGACCGAATTTGGACGCAAGACGACAGGCGATCACCAGCTATTTGGCATACTTGGCAAAGGTAAGCAACAAACCGCCTACTCAAAGGTAAATTTAAACGTTGTCGATACCAAAACGGCTGAGGTTGTATATTCTGTTAGCGGCGCTGGCGAATACACCCTTTCAAACAGAG
This sequence comes from Campylobacter concisus, assembly GCA_018375265.1. Taxonomy (GTDB): domain Bacteria; phylum Campylobacterota; class Campylobacteria; order Campylobacterales; family Campylobacteraceae; genus Campylobacter_A; species Campylobacter_A concisus_AB. The sequence continues at coordinate 5,969 of JAHADO010000029.1, forward strand.
AGATCATCGGCTTTGGCGGCACCGCAGGATACGACTCTACGCTAAATGGCAAGGTGCTAAGCCTAGCGATAGTTGAAGCGGTAAATAACCTAGTAAACGGCATAGAGAGCGGAGCATGGCAAGTAAAATAAAGCTTGCCTGCCTTGGCGCTCTTGCACTCTTAGTTGCAGGGTGCAGCAACGCAAGTGGCCCAAGGTCGCTTTACTACTGGGACGGCACATATAGCAGCTCGCTATATAGCTATCTAAACGAAGATGGCGACGCAACTGAGCAAATTTCACGCTTAGAAAATTTAGTGCAAAACTCAACTCAAAGGGGCTACAAAGTTGCGCCAGGACTTTATGCTCACCTTGGACTTTTATACCTAAATAATGGAAATTTAGGCGCTGCAAATGCAAATTTTGACAAAGAGGTGCAAAATTTCCCAGAGTCAAGAGAATTTATAAATTTCATCAAAGGCTCTAAAAATTTAACCCCAAAAAAGCAGAGCAAAAAAGAGGGAGCGAAAGATGAAAAATAGCCTGAAATTTATAGCTGTAACGCTTCTTGCGATATTTTTTGCGGGTTGTTCTTTCAAAGAGCCTGAGCCATACGACTACTCAGCCTTTTTGCAAAAAAAGCCACGCTCCATCCTAGTGCTCATGCCAACAAACGATAGCACCGAAGTAAGCGGCTCAGCAGCGGTTCTGGCTAACGCAGTAGCTCCACTTAGCGAGGCTGGATACTATGTATTTCCAGTGGCTCTTGTAAATGATACATTTAAGCAAAATGGCATAACCGAGCCAAGCGAGATCGCAGCCGTGCCGCTAAATAAGCTTGATAAAATTTTTCACGCCGATAGCGTGCTTTACATAAACATAAAAGAGTACGGCACAAGCTACGTCATAGTCTCTAGCTCGACAAAGGTAGTGCTTGAAGCAAAGCTAGTCGATATAAAAAGTGGCGCGACGCTCTGGCAGGGCGAGGCAGCAGCCGCAGAGGATAGCGGTAATGGGCAAAATAGCCTGCTTGGCATGCTAGTCTCAGCCGTCATCACGCAGGTGGCAAACACCATCTCAGATAGATCATACGACCTAGCAGTAAGGGCCGATGCCTACCTCTTTTCTAGAAACTGCCGCGACTGCATACTTTATGGGCCTTATTCGCCTCACTACGGCAAAGACGCCCAGCTACATAAAGATAGATAAATTTAATGTCCAGCCATCAACTTGGAGTGCTTCTTACGCTAGTTGGTGGCGTTCTTTGGGGATTTAGCGGAGTTTGCGGGCAGTATCTCTTCTTGCAGGGCATAAGCGCTGATTTTTTAGTGCCTTATAGGCTCTTGCTAGCTGGCGCTTTTATCGTGCTCTACTACGCTTTTAAGGCTCCAAAGGCCGTTATTGCGCCACTTACTGACGTAAAACTGCTCCTTGAGCTTCTTATATACGCCCTATTTGGGCTAATGATGACGCAGTATGCTTACTTTTACTCGATAGAGCTCTCAAACGCCGCAGTTGCGACCGTCATTCAATACACCGCTCCAGTCCTCATCCTAGCCGTCATCTGCCTAAAAGAGAGGCGAGCACCAAAACCGCTTGAAATTTTGGCTCTACTCTGCGCGATGCTTGGCGTCTTTTTCTTAGCAACTCATGCGCAAATTTCAGCCCTTGTCATCTCACCAGAAGCGCTATTTTGGTGCTTAGTAAGCGCTGTTTGCGTCTGCGTTTATAACCTAGCTCCCACAAGGCTAAATGCCAAATACTCAGTCACGCTCACACTTGGCTGGGGCATGGTGATAGGTGGCGTGGTGCTTTGCCTTTATATGAGAGTGTGGGAGTTTGCGGGGCTTAGTGGCACGGCGCAGTGGCTAGCATTTTTCGCCGTTATCACGCTTGGCACGATATTTGCATTTAGCTTTTATATGACTGGAGTTAAGCTCATAGGCGCCTCAAAGGCCAGCATGATAGCCTGCATAGAGCCACTAAGTGCCGCGTTTTTTGGCTACTTTTGGCTTGGGACAAAATTCGTCTTTTGGGACTTTTTAGGCTTTGCTCTCATCATATCATGCATATTTTTACTTTCAAAGAAGAGAGATGATATACCTAGCGCAAACTGACACGACGGCTGGCTTTTTAAGCAAGGACTACAAGGAGATAAACCGCGCCAAAATGCGAAGTGAAGGCAAACCCTGCCTCATCACGACGGCTAAATTTAGCGTTTTAAACGAGCTTGCTAGAGCTCCAAAAAAGTATAAAAATTTCATCCGTCGCTCGAGAAAGACGACATTTTTATATCCAAATTTAAAGGCGATCAGGGTCGTAAAAGAGTGCGAGCACGAGAGATTCTTAAGCAAATTTGACTGGCTTTACTCAAGCAGCGCAAACAAAAATGGTATGAAATTTGACGAAGTTTGGGCTAGAAGCGTGGCTGATGAAGTTGTTGATGAACGATTTTTTGAAGATACGCCATCAAAAATTTATAAAATTTCAAAGTCAAAACTAAAAAAAATCCGCTAGTTAAATTTACGCCCTGCATTTTTTATAAATTTAGGTGGTTTTTGTTGTGGTTTGAGGTGATAAATTTGCTAAATTTCACAGCTTGCAAGAGCGGTTTTAGAAAAGTATTTTTTAGTTAAAACCTAAATTTAAACCAACATAGCTCTGCTAACTAGATAAATTTGCAAATAGCTGGGCTAAATTTAGCCTATTTTTATCATAAACCTCGTCCCAGACTATCTTTTTTGAAATTTAAGGTCAGCAACTTTAGCCAAGCACTAACCAATATAAATTTGAGCCAATATATAATGCCTACAAAACCAAAATTTATATCGATCAAAACCTACCAACTCGCATAAATTTACAAATTTAGAGCGAGAAAGGACTAAATTTCATTAAATTTAGCTCATTTATGCGGATAAAGTAGCCATTCGACGCAACACCACTACAATCGCACAAGCAAAATCACTCAAACCACAAATTTAAATTAAAATAGCATCCCTTGTAAATTTAAAATTTTAGCCACTGCCAAAATTTTAGTGCAGAGATAGTCAAATAAGTAAATTTAACAGCCCTCAAAACCTAATTTTAGCCATTTTACAAATTTAAATAAGCAAAACCGCTCACTACAACTGATTGCTTTTTGCGGACAAAAATATTCTTTATAAAATTTAAAAACAGCAAACTGCTCTATAAATTTCTTGCTACTAAATAAAATCATATAAATTTGCTTCTCGAGCGTAAATTTATAAATTTACAGCAGCCAAGCCCTAAATTTGGCTAAATTTAGCCCACTCCACTTGGCATAAATAGATAAATTTACAAGCTGATTATTAAATTTGGTTTTTGGGATTAAATTTCACTTGCTAGCCCCTTTGGCTGGCACCAAAGGGATTTTGCTAGCAAATTTGGATTATAGTTTTGCTTTTCTTTTGCGCTCTGTTGGGTCTAAATAGCGCTTGCGAACGCGGATATTTATAGGCGTAACCTCGACTAGCTCGTCATCTTCTATCCACTCTAGCGCACGCTCAAGGCTTAGCTTTCTAGGTGGCACAAGCTTGATCGCATCGTCGCTACCGCTTGCACGCACGTTTGTTAGGTTTTTGCCCTTGATAGGATTTACATCAAGGTCGTTTGGACGGCTGTGCTCGCCGATGATCATACCCACATAGACTTTTGCCTGCGGATCAAGAAATAGCACGCCACGATCTTGCAAGTTAAATAGCGAATAAGCAAGCGTTACGCCGTTTTCCATAGAAACCAAAGCGCCGTTTGTTCTGTGCTCGACGGTGCCGCTTAGTGGTCTAAACTCCAAAAAGCTGTGGTTCATAACGCCCTCGCCCTTTGTATCAGTCAAAAACTGGCTCCTAAAGCCGATAAGTCCGCGCGCTGGGATCTCAAATTCGATCCTTGTTTGGCCATCTCCTGTTGGGTTCATAGAGACCATTTCAGCTTTTCTTTTGCCAAGTTTTTCTATGACAGTGCCTGTCGTATCATCAGGTGCGTCGATCACTAAAAGCTCGTATGGTTCGCATTTTACGCCGTTTATCTCTTTTACGATGACCTCAGGTCTGCCAAGTAAAAACTCATAGCCCTCGCGGCGCATATTTTCAGCCAAAATGGTGATCTGAAGCTCGCCACGGCCGCTTACTTTAAATTTGCCCTCGCCGATGTTTTCATACTTCATCGCGATATTTGTCTTCATCTCGTTTGCAAGGCGTTCATCGATCTTATTTGATGTGACGTGTTTACCCTCAGTACCTGCTAGTGGGCCGTCATTTACAGAAAATACAACGCTAAG
>JAHADO010000030.1 GCA_018375265.1 Campylobacter concisus
ATATATACAAAAATATTATAAATAAACAACAACACAAAGAAGCCCTATAATGGTGACTGACTCTCTTGTTAGCTCAGGTATGATGCTTGAGACTATCGATCTTATGCGGTCGATGTCGTTTGTTGTTCTGCTGATTAGCTCGCCAGTTCTAAATTCGTTGAAAAAGTCCATATCTAAATTTAAAAGGTTTGCAACCATCTTTTCGCGAAATCTCCTAATGGTATCTTGCCCGATATATGCCGTAAAATAGGCCTGCATAAAGGTTCCGATGTTTTTTATAACGTAGATCGCGATGATGGCGCAAGGCAAGATGTAGAGTAGCTTTTAGTTTTTCTCGACGAAAATTTTATTTAGCACAGGCTCCACGAGATAGGCACTTACCGCCGTTCCACCACTGGCAAGCCCCATGCCGATGATGGCAAAGATGAAGTGTGGGATATAATCTTTAAAATATGGACCAAAGCGCTTTAGCACATCTTTTAAGCCAAAATTATTCATTATTTCTCTCCCAAACTGCGCCATTTGGCGTATCCATGATAGAGATGTTCATCTTTGCTAGCTCATCTCTTATCTCATCAGCCCTTGCAAAATTTCTCTCTTTTTTAGCTACCGCGCGCTCATCAAGAAGCCTTTTTATCTGCTCTTTTTGCTCGTCACTTACGCCAAACTGAAAATACTCCACATAGTTTGTGATAGCAATGCCTAAAATTTCGCCTATGAGCTCTAAATTTGCCACCACTTCGGCCTTATATGCTTTATCTTTTGGGTTATTATCAAGTCTTTCATTTGCCGTTTTTACAAACTCATCGACGCTTGCAAGCGCTTTTGAAGCGTTTAGATCATCACTTAGTGCCTCAAGTAGCTCACTTTTAAAGCTCTCATTTGCCATGCCAGCTTGCACGCCATCAACTCTTTTTTTGAGGCGGTAAATTTTATCTAACCTCTTTTTTGAAGCTACTAGATCTTCATCTGAATAGTTAAAATGCGCTCTGTAATGGCTCGTAAGCAAGTAATATCTAAGCACTTCGCCATGAACGTTTTTTAGGGCGTCCTTTACGAAAAAGCTGTTATTTAGGCTCTTGCTCATCTTTTCGTTATTTACCTTTATAAAGCCGTTGTGCATCCAGTATTTGCTCAAATTTTTATGATAGGCACATCTGCACTGGCTTACCTCGTTTTCGTGGTGTGGAAAGAGCAGGTCGATGCCACCAGCGTGGATGTCGATCTCAAATTTATCATTTTCTTTGTCGCTTAAAAACTCCCTTATCATCGCCACGCACTCGGTGTGCCAGCCAGGGCGACCCTTGCCAAATGGGCTCTCATACCATTTTTCATCAAATTTCCAAAGCACGAAGTCTTTTTCATCTCTTTTCTCGCCAAAGCTAGCCACACGCGCGATAAGATCGGTGTTATTATCCTTACCGCTGATGCTAAAATAGCCACTATCCTTACTCGTATCAAAGTAAATTCCATCGCTCGTCTTATACGCCACACCTCTATCCATAAGCACCTTGATGTAGCTAATGATCGCCTCCAAGCACTGCGTAGCCTTTGGTTTAAAGTCTGGATCAAGCACATTTAAAGCGCCCATATCGCTCTCGTAGTGCGCTATATATTTGTTTGTGATCTCCTCTAGGCTTTGGCCAGTTTGCGCCATTTTGTTTAAAATTTTATCGTCAATGTCGGTGTAGTTTCTTGCAAATTTGACCTTGTAGCCAAGTGCTTTTAAGACCCTTCTTAAAAGATCAAAGCTAACGGCTGACTTTGCATGCCCCAAATGCGCGTCGTCATAGACTGTTGGACCGCACAGATAGATGCTTACTTCACCATCTTTAATAGGGCTAAACTCAACCTTTTTTCTTTTAGAAGTATCAAAAATTCGCATTAAATATATCCTTTAAAAATGTTAAACCAAAATAGAGCAAAACCGCCAAAATAGCGATAGCGGCTATAAATTTAGGCTCGATTATAGCTAAAAATAGCTTAGCTCCAAAGGCTCTTATATATAAAATAAGCTGTAAAAATCCCCCAAGCGAGCTTGCAAATGCAAGGCCAGCAGCTCCAAATTTCTGCATCAAAATGACAGCTAGGATCAAATTTATCACAAGGCAGATGATAGAAATTTTGGCTGCCTCTTTTTGCTTCATATTTGCATAGAGCCAAAGTGAGAAAATTTTAGCTAGACCAAATGGCGTAAGCCCCACCAAATAGGCGCTTAGCACCTTGGCGCATTCAATTGTGTTTGCCCTTACAAAATTCCCTCTCTCAAACAATAGCCAGATGATAAACTCACTTAGCACAACGCCTGTGATCGTGGCGGCTAGTAGGGCGCAAAGTAGCAAGTAAAAGCTCTTTTTTGTCCAAACTAGAGCATTTGCTTCGTCTTTTTGCTTTAAAAGCCTGGTGATCTTTGGAAAGAGTGCCTGAGAGAGCGCGATCGCAAAGATGGCAAGCGGGAGCTGAAAAATTCTATTTGCATAAAAGAGATAGCTTATCGAGCCGCTTACTAAAAAGCTAGCTAGCCAAGTGTCCATAAAAGCGCTTATCTGCATCGCACTTGAGCCAAGCAAACCGTGATAAAAATTTATAAAAAAGCCTTTGCTTTGCGCTCTTTTGCCCTTAAAATATCCGCTTAGACCGCCCCAGAAAATTTTATTTAAGGCGTTAAATTTCATAGCAACTAGATGCACCAAAACCTGCAAAATGCCGCCTGCAACGACGCCAAAGCTAAGATAAAGTGCGACCACACTCTCGCTCTTGCCACGAGCCAAAAGTAGCGAAGCGATCATGGCTAAATTTAGCAGTGCAGTAGAAAATGCAGTCGTTGCAAAGTGCCCTTTATACTGAAGTAGCGCACCCATGAAAGTGACGATATAAACAAGCGCTAGATAGTAGAAATTTATACGCACAAGTGGCACTGCGTCTGTGATATTTTGCTCGCTTAAACCGCTTGCGATGATCTTTATAAAGTAGGGCGTAAATAAATTTACAAGAAGCGTCAAAACGCCTATAAAAAGTAGAAATTTGATGAAAATTTCAGCCTGAAAGATCGCTTTTTTCTTGCTATTTGCAAAATTTGGCAAAAATGCCTGCGTAAAGGCACCCTCACCAAAGATGCGGCGAAACAAATTTGGTATCTTAAAAGCTATAAAAAAGAGGTCGCTAAATATGCCAGCACCAAGGATAGAAGCCGTTAAAAGATCTCTTATAAGCCCTAAAATCCTTGAAGTCATGATGCCAACTGAGTTTGAAAAAAAGCCTTTTATAAACATCGCCCACCTAGTAAATTTAAAAACGCAATAGTAACAAAAGATGCTTTAAAGCTTACATAACCCAAATTTAATAAAGTTTTAGAGATAATAAGAGCCAAAATTTTATGTGAAATGGATCAAATTTGAGCGAGAACGTGCAAGAAAACGAGAGATTTTTACCGCCAACGCAAATTCAAACTTCAACGCCTTATCTATCGCTTAAAGAGCTAAGCAAACAATATAGCGTGCCGGTAGAATTTATAGATTTTAAACTCTCAAATATCTTAACTTACTACAAAAATAAAGACAACGTCGAGCCAGTTTTTGTCCCTGAAGAAAATTTAAGCTTTTTTGATGACAACACATTTTATCTTGACGAGACGCTAGAGATCGAGCAGGTCTATGACGTGGAGTTTTTTGACGTTAGGCTAAATGCCACGCCAAAGCTGCCAAAGATCGATATCGGCGTAAATTCAACCATCACAAAGGTCATTGCAAAGGTTAGAGCGAGCAAAGAGTGCGAATACGAGCAGCACTACGAAGATAAGCTTTTTGAATACATCGCAAAGCAGCTTATGAAGGCTCAAATTTTAATAGGCATAAGGATCGGCAAGCTAAAAGAGGAGCTAAAGCAAATCGCCTCAATAATTCACGTAAAAGGCGAGCTTGACAAGGACTACACGCTAAATTTAACCCAAGGCATCAACCCTAAAAAAGCGATTGACGCAAAGATCATCTACTACTACAAAGATAAGCTTGATGGGTTAAAAGACGAGGATAAGGTTGATTACGCTGATAGGGGCTTTGTCTTTGGCGTTGCAAAAGATGAAGTGATAATGGAGGAGAAAAAGTCACACGAGGGTGCAAATGGACGCGATGTAAGGGGCAAGCTTATAGAGGTTGCAAAGCCAAAAGAAGAGAGCGAAAAAGAGATAAGCATAAGCGAAAATATCGAGCGCGTAGAAAATGATGAAAGTATAAAATATATCGCTAAAAAAGCAGGCTACGTGGTCGAGAAAAACGGCTCTTTTGATATAGAAGAGCGCATAGAGATAAATGAAGCAAATTTTAAAACGACTGGCTCGATCCAAGCAGGCACCGATACAAACGTCACATTAGTAGTTCGCGAGACTGACACGATAAAAGACGCTATCGGCACTGGCATCATCGTGGAGGCTGATGAGATCGAGGTAAAAGGAAACGTCGGCGCAAATGCGATGGTCAAGGCAAACGATGTAAATATCGGCGGTCAAACTCATCAAAAGGCTAAAATTTACGCCAAACACGCCAAAATTTCTATCCATATAGGCAAGGTTGAGGCTGAAAGCGTCGAGATAGATAGGCTAGAAGGCGGCACTGTCATAGCAAAAAGAGTAAAAATTAATAGCGTAGTTGGTGGCTCTATAACAGCTCAAAACATCCAGATAGACACGCTTGGCTCAAACTGCACCATCACAGCCTCGCACCTAATTGACGTTAGATATCTAAGAGGCACTGATAATAAATTTATAATTGACGCTAGCAAGATGCCTGAGAGTGCGGAGGCTACGCAAGATCAGCTAAGCAAGATAGAGAGTACCAAGTCTGAGCTAGCTACGCTTCTAAAAAACATAGAGAGCAAGAAAAATGTCATCAACGAGAACAAAGACTCGATCTACACGATAAAAGCTAAGATCGAGGAGCTCTCAAAGGCAAAGGTGATACCGCCAGTTACATTTATGAAAAAGCTAAAAGAGTATCAAGGGCTCGTTAATGAGTATAACACCTTGCTTAGGATATTTAAAGAGAAAAAAGAGCTTTTGGCTGATCTAAAAGATGAGCTTGAGATCATGCAAAATGGCATATTCTCAGCCAAAGTGATAAACAGAGGCAACTGGATCGAGCTAAATGAGATAAGATTTGTCATTGTCGATCCTCCGCAAAATGTCACCTACATCTCAAAGCAAAATGAGACCGCCCACGTCATCACGCTAGATAAATTTGATAATGGCGGCGAGGTCGAATACAAGATCAAAAAGTCAAACAAACTTGAAGACTACGCGGATATAAATTTCATGGAACAAAAGGTTAAATGATGATAAAAGCAATCGAAGGCGTCGTTACGAAAAAAGAGCCTGCATTTGCCATACTTAAGACAAATAGCGGCGTAAGTTATGGGATTTTTATCTCGCTTTTTTGCTCAGCAAAACTTAGTAAAGGCGAAAAAGTCGAGCTTGCCATAACGCAGATCATAAGAGAGGACGCAAATTTACTCTACGGCTTTTTAGACGCAAACGAGCAAAAGATGTTTGAGATGCTCATCAAGCTAAATGGCATCGGAGCTAGCACAGCAATGGCGGTTTGCTCTAGCCTTAGCTCGCAGGCATTTACAAACGCCATAATAAGTGGCGACGCTGACACTTTTAAAAGCGTGCCAGGTATCGGACCAAAGACAGCTAGGCGAATAATAGCCGAGCTAAGCGATGCTAAGCTTATAAGCGACGAGAGCGTGCCAAGCTACCAAAATGAGGCGCTTTTGGCACTTGAGGCACTTGGCTTTAAGCGTGAGAAGATAGTGAAAATTTTGCCTGATTGCAAGAGTGAAAACACGAGCGATCTTATAAAAGAGGCACTTAAAAAACTAGGATAAGGATAAAAAAGATGAATTTAGGCGTGATATTTGGGGCAAAGAGTTTTGAACATGAGATAAGCATAGTAAGCGCAATAGTTTTAAAAAACGTCCTAAAACAGGAGCTAAAATTTATATTTTGCGATGCAAACAGGGACTTTTACCTGATTGAGCAAAAAGATATGAGAGCAAATTTCTTTAGCTCTGGCAAATATAAAAACTCAAAGAAGCTATCTTTGGCAAAGGGCGGCTTTTACGCGCACTCGCTTTTTGGCGCAAACAAAGTTGAATGTGACGTCATTATAAATTTGATCCACGGCATGGACGGCGAAGATGGCAAGATAGCGGCACTTTTTGACTTTTACGAGGTCAAATACATAGGTCCAAGGCTTGAAGCAAGCGCGCTTAGCTACAACAAAGAGCTTACTAAATTTCTAGCGCAAAAGGCTGGTGTAAAGGCGCTTGACTATGAGATGCTAACTCGTCAAAGTGGGCCAAAATTTCACTATCCTATTATATTAAAGCCAGCAAGGCTAGGCAGCAGCATCGGCGTGAGCGTCGTGCATGATGATAGCGAGCTTGCCTACGCAAAAGACGTTGCGTTTGAATTTGACAAAGATGTTTTAGTAGAGCCCTTTATAAAAGGCGTCAAAGAGTATAACCTTGCAGGCTGCAGGATCGATGGAAAGATCAAATTTTCTATCGTCGAAGAGCCAAAAAAGAAAGAATTTCTTGACTACGAGCAAAAATATCTAAGTTTTTCAAATGAAAATAAGGTAAAAGAGGCCGAAATTTCTGAAGAGCTAAAGCAAAAGCTTAAATTTAACTTTTCTAAAATTTATGATTGTGGATTTGACGGAGCGATCATTAGATGCGACTTTTTCGTGATAGATGACGAGGTCTATCTAAACGAGATTAACCCAAACCCAGGCAGCCTTGCAAACTATCTATTTGAGGACTTTGAGAGCACGCTAAACGCCCTTGCAAACTCACTTCCAAAAGAGCGTGATATAAAGATTGATTATAAATTTATAAACTCGATCACTTCGGTAAAAGGCAGCGGCAAGCTCTAGGCTATTTAGCGATATATAAAGTAGTTTGTGATATTTTACGTAAAATTTTACATAAAGAGCGACAATGGTAACTTTTACAAAAGATGAAATTTATACAGCAACCGAGGTGGTTAGAAATTTTAGCTCAGTGCTTTCTCGCGTAGGAGCTAGCGAGCTAAAGCGCGCTGTCATCGTTAAAAACAATAAATTTGAAGCAGTCCTTTTAAATATGGAGGAGTATGAGCGCCTTTGCGAGGCAGTAAGCGTGCTTGAGAGCATTTACGCTGCTAAAAAGAGAGAAAACGATGGCGAGTAGGGCGGTAAAATACGGCTCAGACGAGTACGAGATCAGCTACGAAGTAGTAAATCCAAAATGCAAAAAAGTAGTGCTCTTCTTGCACGGCTGGGGCGCAAACAAAGAGATAATGAAAAAGGCTTTTGGCTCATATCTAAGCGAGTTTTGTCACGTATATATCGACATGCCAGGCTTTGGCAAAAGCTCCATTTTTAAGCCTTTAAAAACAAGTGACTACGCAAAAATCGTTGCAAATTTCTGTGACGAGCTACAAATAAAACCAGACATCATCGCAGGACACAGCTTTGGTGGTAAGGTCGCAACACTTCTAAAACCACCATATCTAGTGCTTTTAAGCTCTGCTGGTATAGTCGTCAAAAAGCCATTTATCGTGCGAGCAAAGATAGCAATTTTTAAAATTTTAAAGATATTTGGCTTTGGTAAATTTTATAAACTCTTTGCCACAAAAGATGTGAGCGGTATGAGTAGAGTTATGTATGAAACCCTAAAAAACGTCGTTGATGAGGATTTTACAAAGCATTTTGCTGACTTTGGGGGCAGGGCTTTTATATTTTGGGGAGAAAATGACAAGGCAACGCCTGTAACAAGCGGCGAGAGCATAGATAGGCTTATCAAAAATAGCTCATTTTTCCCACTTAGTGGCGATCATTTTTTCTTTTTGCTCCACGCTAAATTTATAAGTGATGAGATAGAAAAAGGGATAAATTTTGAGCCAAATGAAGCAAAAAATGTCGTGCTAGATGACGATGAGAGCGGGATCGAGGAGATAAGATGAGTATATTTTTAAGTCTAAGCACAGTTTTATTTATCTTTGCACTTGCTTTTTATGTGATCACTTGCTTTCAGTGGTTTTCATATAGGCCTGAGCGCGTGCTCTTTCACTTCACAAAGCCCGCTTGGCATGTCTTTTTCTTCATCGTGCCGCTGGTGCTATTTTACACGACTGGCAAGTGGTTTTTTATCTACTTTTACTTTGCGCTTTTGCCAGCTCTTTATCTGTGGCATAAAAAACTTGATAAAAAGCTAGTCTTTACTGGTAGGATCAAGCACTTTTTTGTGATCCTTGCTTGCGCCATCATCTTAAATTACGCTTTAAATTTCATCATCCACAAGGCGTTTTTGGCTCCTATGCCGCTTTTTGTCTTGGTCGTGAGCCTATTTTTTAGTGAAATTTTAGAAAAAATCAAATTTCAAGGCTTTAAAAACAAGGCGCTTAAAAAACTAGGCGCAAACAAAGAGCTAAAGATCATTTTGATCACAGCAAGCTACGGCAAAACGAGCATCAAAAATTTCTTATTTGAAATTTTAAAAGATAGCTTTGCCTGTTATAAAACGCCTCGCAGCGTAAATACAATGGCTGGTATCATCAAAGATATCAATGAAAATTTAAGCGAGCAAACGCAAATTTACATCGCAGAAGCAGGCGCTAGGCTAAAGGGCGACATCCTAGAGATCACTAAATTTCTAAATCCGCAAATCGTCATCGTTGGCGAGATCGGCGCTCAGCACATAGAGTACTTTAAAACGCTTGATAATATCCGCGCGACAAAGCTCGAGGCGTTGCAAAGCGCTCGCTTACAAATGGCATTTTTACATAGCTCGACAAAAAAAGAGGCAAGCGAAAATGTGGAAATTTACGATGAAAATTTAAAAGATATAAATGCAAATTTAGATGGAATTTCATTTACGCTTGATGGTGAAAACTACGCCTCGCCACTACTTGGCAAATTTAACGCTACAAATTTAGCCGTTTGCATCAAGGTGGCAAGATACCTAAAAATGAGCGATGAGGCGATAAATAGTGCGCTATCTAAGATGAAAAACGTCGAGCACCGCCTAAGCAAGATCGAGGCTGGCGGCAAGCTAATAATCGATGATAGCTTTAATGGGAATTTCTCAGGCATGAGCGCAAGCTATGAGCTTGTAAGTACTTACGCTGGCAGAAAAGTGCTGCTAACGCCTGGTATCGTCGAGAGCGATGCAGAGCAAAATGCAAATTTAGCCAAGGTGATAAATGAAATTTTTGACCTAGTCATCATCACAAGCTCGCTAAACGCCCAAACTCTGCTAAAACATATCGTAAAGCCAAAGATCATCATCCTAAAGGACAAGAACAAAATGCAAGAAATTTTAGCCCAAAACACGCATGCTGGCGATCTTATACTTTTTTCAAACGACGCACCGAGTTTTATATGAAAAAGATAGTTTTTTTAGCTCTAATCTTAAGCTTGGCCTCAGGCTTTGACATCGATGACTATGACAGGGGCAATGAGGCTAGAAGCGCCGGAGACTACGCAACTGCGTATGAAATTTTTTACGATGGTTGCGAGCAAAAAGATGTGCTTTCGTGCGAGGCTTTGGGCGATATGTTTGTAAATGAAGAGATAAACGAGCAGATGGATGGAGATCTTAAAAAGCACTCAAATATCGAGCTTGGAGTGAGTTATTTTATGAAAAGCTGCGACCTTGGCTATCAAAACGCCTGCGATGACGTACTAAGCCTAAAGGACGATCTAAATATCACCTTGCCATCTGGCGTATATGAAAACGCCAAGGCTAGGTATGACGAGCTTTTTGAAGAGTTTAAAGAGCAAGAGGCAAATAAGACGATTGAAGATGAAGAGCCAAAAGAGAGGGCTAAAAAGTAAATTTAAGCTTGTGAGATTAAATTTAAACTAATTTTTTCGTGGCATAGAAATTGATCTATTTGGAATAAATTTAATCAATAAATTTACTTGAATGATAGAGTAAAGCTGTTTTACGTTGCGAAACCGCAAATTTAGCTTCGCTCTAACGATTAGTCAAACAAGCATAAACACGAAAATTTTACTGCTTTCTTCATCATAAATTTCACTCGTCTATCGCCTTTGATATCTTTTCTAAATTT
>JAHADO010000031.1 GCA_018375265.1 Campylobacter concisus
GGGCTTGATGGCTTTATAAAAGGCTACTCAGATGGCTCATACGACGCTGATGATACTTCGATTTACTGGGTTTATAGAAAGCTTCAAACCCTTGTGATGACAGACTATGAGAAGTATTCGCCAGTGGTTAAAGAGGCTTACGCTAAATTTGAAAAAGAGTTGGCGGTAAAACAGGCTAAATTTGAAGATGAGTATGTAAAACTTTACAAAAAAGATAAGAAAAAAGCGGACAAACTCTTAAATGAATTTAGCCAAAAGACTATGCAAGAGGCTAAGGATTTAACCCAGGAGCTTACAAACAAAGTCTTTACTATGCTTACAGCTGATATGGATGCTAAGCTAAAATCTCTAAATAAAGGCAAAAAAGACTAAATATTCTGGGCGCGAAATTTAGTAGCGCCCAAACTTTAAACAAAAATTTGGCAAAGAGCGTTTATAATGCGACAAAAATTAACTACAAAGGAAAACGCTGATGCCTTGTCCCATGCGTAAAGCTCATTAATCTCGGCAAAAAACATATCAGCGATTTTCAAAAAACACGCAAATTTTTAAATGATTTTACATTTTTTCACATTGAGATAAATCCATTTTTGCTAGCAGGTCCGCTGCATTGTAACTGCATTTTTAATAGCAAAGCTAAACAATGTCTGAAATTTGGCAAGGACCTTTTTAGCAGGGTTTTTTATAAATTTTACTTTAGTTTAAGAAGAAGCGGATGTCATCCACCGCGTGCGGTGTGATCCAGACTTGTGCGCAGCGCAACAACATTGAACGTGCTGGGGGTTTGGGTCGCAGGGATATACCTGCATAAAAATATTCAAGGTTGCTGCGCCTTGCGCAGTTTTATAGTAGTCCGCAGAGCGAATTTTCGTCTGCAAATTTAAATTTAAAAAGGATAAAAATGATAAAAAGTTATGTTTTAGGTTTTCCAAGAATCGGAGAGAAAAGAGAGTTAAAGCGCGCGTTAGAGGGCTTTTGGGCTGGCAAAGAGGGCTTTAGCGAAGAGAATTTGCAAGAGACTGCAAAGACGCTTCGCCAAAGACACTGGAAATATCAACAAGACGCTGGCATTTCGGCTATTAGCGTTAATGATTTTTCATTTTACGACCTAATGCTTGATAACATCATCGCTTTTGGCGCTACACCTCCAAGATTTGCAAATTTAAGCGGCTTGGAGCAATATTTTGCTTGCTCAAGAGGCAACAAAAGTGGCGTTGCGATGGAGATGACAAAGTGGTTTAACACAAACTACCACTACATCGTGCCAGAGCTTAGCAACGAGAGTAAATTTAGCCTAAAAGCGGATAAAATTTTAAATGAATACAAAGAGGCGAAGGCTAACGGCGTAAAAGGCAAGGTAAATTTGATCGGCCCTATCACGTTCTTGGCTCTTTCAAAGACGACTGACGGCAGCTGCCCATTTAAGCACCTTAACGCACTTGTAGGCGAATACAAAAAGCTACTTGAGCAAATTTCTAAGCTTGATGATGAAATTTTAGTGCAGTTTGACGAGCCGATCTTCGTAACTGACAAAAACGAAGAGCTACTCTTACCACTTATCACAAAGGTTTATAACGAGCTAACAGGCGTTGCTAGCAACATCAAGATCGTGTTTGCGACATATTTTGAGCATGCGATCAAGGCAGTTAGCGAAGTGGCTAAAACTAAAATTTACGGCATCGCACTTGACTTCATCCACGGCAAGAGAAATTTCGAAGCACTTGAGACTATCAAAAATAGCCACTTGACGCTATTTGCAGGCGTGATCGACGGCAGAAATATCTGGAAAAGCAACATCGATGATAAGGTAAAACTTGTTCGTGAAATTTCAGAGAAAATAGGCGGCAAAGACTTTTACATAGGCACTTCATGCTCACTTCTACATGTGCCATACACTCTAAAATATGAAGAGAATTTAAACCCAGAGATCAAAAGCTGGCTAAGCTTTGCGGTCGAGAAGCTTGACGAGATCAAGATCATCACAAAACTAGCAAATGGCGAGAAGTTAAATGAGGCTGAGGCTAAAATTTACGAAGAGAACAAAAATGCTGTTAAAACTCGCGCCACTTCAAAGCTCATCCACTCTGAAAGCGTTCAAAACCGCGTTAAAAATTTAAGCAAATTTGAGCGTAATGAGAAATTTGAAGATCGCATCAAAATTCAACGTGAAACGCTAAAATACGGCATCTTGCCAACAACAACGATAGGCAGCTTCCCTCAAACGGTTGATCTTCGCGTACTTCGCCAAAATTTCAAAAAAGGCGAGATCGACGCGGCCGCTTATGAAGCTGGCATCAAAAAATATATCGATCACTGCGTGAAATTTCAAGAAGATATCGGCCTAGACGTGCTAGTACACGGCGAGCCAGAGAGAAATGACATGGTTGAGTATTTTGGCGAGCAGATCAGTGGATACGCATTTAGCCAAAATGGCTGGGTACAAAGCTACGGCAGCCGCTGCGTCAAGCCACCACTTCTCTTTGGTGACGTAAGCCGCCCAGAGCCGATGACTGTTAAGTGGATGAAATATGCTCAAAGTATAACAAAACACGTAATGAAGGGCATGCTAACAGGTCCTGTAACGATGCTAAACTGGAGCTTTGTGCGTGACGATCTTCCAAGAAGCGAGGTGGCAAAACAGCTCGCACTTTGTATCTACGACGAGATCGCAGACCTTCAAAATGCGGGCATCAGAGTGATCCAAGTCGATGAGGCAGCGTTTAAAGAGGGCTATCCGCTAAGAGCTGAAAATATCCCAGCTTATGAGAAATTTGCGGTTGATTGCTTCAAGCTTTCAGTAAGCTCGGCTGAGGCAAAAACTCAGATACATACGCATATGTGCTACTCTGAATTTAACGATATTATTAAGACTATCGAGGCAATG
Source organism: Campylobacter concisus (assembly GCA_018375265.1). Lineage (GTDB taxonomy): Bacteria > Campylobacterota > Campylobacteria > Campylobacterales > Campylobacteraceae > Campylobacter_A > Campylobacter_A concisus_AB. The sequence goes on from JAHADO010000031.1 coordinate 2,885, forward strand.
GATGCTGATGTTATCAGTATCGAGACTGCAAGAAGCGGCAACGAGCTACTTAAAATTTTCAAAGCCGTTGGCTACAAACAAGAGGTCGGACCTGGCGTTTACGACATCCACAGCCCACGTGTGCCAAGTGTCGAAGAGATCGTCGCTCAGATCAAAGCTCTGCTTGAGGTATTACCAAAAGAGCAGCTCTGGATCAACCCTGACTGCGGCCTAAAAACTAGAAAATGGGAAGAGGTCGAGCCAAGCCTTAAAAACATGGTAGAAGCTGTCAAGATCGTAAGAGGTCTATAAAATTTAATTAAAAAGGATTTGAAAAATGAAAAGGATTTTTCTATTTGTAATATTAGTTATATTTGCGTCCGGATGTAGTTCTGGACGCCACTCTATACCACTCAACAAAGGTGCGTACAAGCAAACAAATATCTATAGTATCAGTGAGGCTTTAAATTTAGAAGCTGCCAAAAAAGAGCTAGCAGGCTTTGAAAATGTGAGGCTTGAATTTGGCTCAAACGACCAAAATAAAAGCGTCATAAAGGCAAATGTAAAGGTTCAAAGATTTATCACTGATAGCGGAGATATAAAGGGCTATTGCCAAGAGGCTTTTGTCGCCGTCATAAAAAGATATATGATAGCTGCTAAAAAGCAAAATGCCGACGTGGCAAATATCGTAAGCTTTTGGCGAGCCGATGCAAAATACCTAAAAGACGAGTTTGTCTGCATGTCGTCAAAAAGTTCTGTTGGCGTGGTGATGAGGGCTGATCTAGTTCAAAAGTGAGAAAATGCTAAAAGAGAAAATTTTAAATAAAGAAAAAGGGCTCGTGCTATATGGCCTTACGCCGCCAAAGGCTGAATTTGAAGAGGCAAAGCTGCGTGAGATCTCAGAGCGCTGGAGCGGGCGGATAAATGATATCAAGGCCGACGGACTCGTGCTTTATGAGGTGCAAGACGAGAGCGAGAGAAATGATAGCGAGAGGACATTTGAGTTTAGTGGGACGCTAAGCCCAGAAATTTACTACAAAAAGTATCTAAACGTCGCAACACCTAGCATATTTTACCGCGTGGCTAGCGGATACGGCGAGGATGAATTTCGCGCAGCGCTTAAGGCTCAAAGCTCAAATTTAAACGTGCTAGTGGGGGCAACTTCAAGCACGCAAAAAGTGAGGCTAAATTTAGCTCGCGCTTACGAGATCGCTAGCGAATTTAAAGAGTTGGCAGTAGGCGGTGTCTGTATCGCAGAGCGTCACGGCAAAAAGGGCGATGAGCCACAAAGGATGCGTGAAAAGATCGCAGCTGGAGCTAAATTTTTCATATCGCAAGCAATATTTGACGCACAGCTAGCGCGTAAATTTTTAGAGGATTGCGCGACTGCAAAGATAAGCGAGCCCATATTTCTCACATTTAGCACAGCGGGCAATGCAAAAACGCTTGAATTTATCAAATGGCTCGGAGTGAGCGTGCCAAGATCGGTAGAAGAGAGGCTAAATTTAAGCTCTGACTACTTAGCTAGTAGCTGCGAGATCATCAAAGAAATTTGGTGTGAGCTAAAGAAATTTGGCGACGAAAATGGACTAAATTTAAGCATAAATATAGAAAGTGTCATGGCAAAGCGCGCCGAGATCGAAGCGAGCCTGGAGCTAACGCATAAGATGAGAGAGGTGCTTTAATCTAGTGAGTGAAGGTAATCAAATTTATCTATTTAAAAGTGAGTTTTTGGTTTAATTAAATAAAATTTTTAATATTGATTTAAAGTTGAAATAAATTATGACTAATATATTATTATGCGGTGGTTCTGGTACGCGATTATGGCCTATTAGCAGGACTTTGATGCCAAAACAATTTATTAAATTATTTGATGATAGGTCTCTTTTTCAGCTAACAGCACTGCGAAATAGTGAAATTTGTGATAGGACATTTGTTATAACAAATGTTGATCATTACTACTTAGCAATGGATCAGATAGAAAATTTAAATATCACAAATTTTAAATATCTACTCGAGCCAGTTGGTAGAAATACTGCTCCAGCGATCACTCTAGCTTGCCTCGCACTTGATCCAAATGAAGTGGTTTTAGTAACGCCATCTGATCATTTGATAAAAGATGTTAAAGAATATCAAGAGAGTGTAAAAGTAGCAAAAGAGCTGGCAGAGCAAAATTTCTTGGTTACTTTTGGGATAAAACCAAGTTCGCCTGAGACGGGATTTGGCTATATTGAGAGTTTTAATGGCGATGTAAAGGCTTTTTATGAAAAGCCAGACTATGAAAGGGCAGTAAAATTTCTAAAAGATCAGAATTTCTATTGGAATTCAGGTATGTTTGTCTTTAAGGCAGGTGTTTTCTTGGACCAGATGAAAATTTTTGCCCCTGAGATACTTGAAGCATGTAAGCTAGCTTTCAATAACGCAAAAAAAGATGAATTTGATATTAAAATAGACACTACCGATATGCAAAATATCCCACATAACAGCATAGATTATGCTGTTATGGAAAAATCAGATATTGTAAAAATGGTAGCACTAGATGCATCTTGGAGCGATCTTGGAAGTTTTGATAGTTTGGATGAGCAGCTACCAAAAGATACCAATGGTAATACAATAAATAGTGATCTAGTACAGATGAATTCTCGCAATAACCTAGTCCTATCTAGTGGTAAAAAAATAGCCTTGATAGATGTTGATGATCTAACTATAGTTGATACAAAAGATGCTCTTTTGATCTCTAAAAAGTCCTCTAGCCAAAAAGTAAAAAATGTTGTGGAAATTTTAAAAGAGGAGAGCTCAGAGCTTTGTAATACTCATGTTACAACAAATAGGCCTTGGGGAAACTATACTGTTCTTGAAAATCAAGACGGCTATAAGATAAAAATAATAGAAGTAAAACCTGGCAAAAGGCTATCTTTGCAAAAGCATTTTCATAGAAATGAGCACTGGATAGTACTATCAGGTAGTGCCACTGTGACGATCGGCGAGACAACTAGACTTGTTTGTCCTAATGAGTCTATCTATATAAAAATGGGTGAAGTTCATAGGTTATCTAATGAAGGTAAGATCCCTGTGGTTTTAATAGAAGCTCAAGTCGGCGAATATACAGGCGAAGATGATATAATTCGCCTAGATGATGATTTTAAAAGGTGATTTATGGATAAAAAAGTAGCATTAATAACTGGTATAACTGGCCAAGATGGATCGTATCTGGCAGAATTTTTACTAAAAAAAGGTTATATAGTCCATGGTATAAAAAGGCGAACAAGTCTTTTTAATACAGATAGGATAGATCATCTTTATCAAGATCCACATGTTGATAATAGAAACTTTTTCTTGCACTATGGTGATATGACGGACTCTATGAATTTAACAAGGATCATACAAGAGGTACAGCCAGATGAAATTTACAATCTAGCTGCCATGAGCCATGTGCACGTAAGCTTTGAAACCCCAGAATATGTCGCAAATGCTGATGGTACAGGCACTCTTAGACTGCTTGAGGCTATAAGGATACTAGGGCTTGAGAAAAAAACTAAAATTTATCAGGCATCTACCTCTGAGCTTTACGGAAAAGTGCAAGAGACACCGCAGAGCGAGACTACGCCATTTTATCCAAGAAGCCCTTATGCTGTCGCAAAGATGTATGCGTACTGGATAACGGTTAATTATAGAGAGGCTTATGGCATTTTTGCTTGTAATGGTATATTGTTTAACCATGAATCACCAGTTAGAGGCGAGACATTTGTCACTAGAAAGATCACAAGAGCAGCTAGTAAGATAGCGCTTGGACTTCAAGACAAACTTTACCTTGGAAATTTAGACGCCAAAAGAGACTGGGGTCATGCAAAAGACTATGTGAAGATGATGTGGATGATACTGCAAGCCCCACAGCCAGAAGACTGGGTGATAGCGACTGGACAAACGACAGCGGTTAGAGACTTTGTAAAATTTGCATTTGCCTATGCTGGTATAAATTTGAGATTTGAAGGGGCTGGTGTAGATGAGATAGGAGTCGTGGACTCACTAAATTTTGAAAAGGCAAAAGAGTTAAACTTAAATTTATCTCATTTAAGTGTTGGTCAAACTGTGGTTTGTGTGGATCCAAGATACTTTAGACCAACAGAGGTTGATTTGTTGCTCGGAGATCCTAGTAAAGCAGAGAAAAAACTAGGCTGGAGGAGAGAATTTAACCTTCAAGATCTAGTGAATGATATGATGAAATCAGACTTAAAGCTCATGACAAAAGATGTCTATCTAAAAGATGGTGGATATGAGATAATGAGCTATTTCGAGTAAAAAATGGATAAAAATAGCAAAATTTATATAGCAGGACATAGGGGACTGGTAGGCTCTGCTATAGTGAGAAAATTAAAATCAAAAGGCTATGAAAATATAATCACAAGAACTCATAGCGAGCTTGATCTAATGGATCAAAAAGCAGTTTGCGAGTTTTTTGAAAAAGAAAAGCCTGAGTATGTAGTACTGGCCGCTGCAAAGGTCGGCGGAATAGTGGCTAATAGTACGTATAGGGCTGATTTTATATATGAAAATTTACAAATTCAAAATAATGTGATCCATCAAAGCTATGCGCATAAGGTAAAAAAACTATTATTTCTGGGAAGTACTTGCATATATCCTAAAGATGCTCCACAGCCAATGAGCGAGGAGGTGCTTTTGACATCTCCACTTGAATACACAAATGAGCCATACGCGATCGCTAAAATAGCTGGCATGAAGATGTGTGAGAGCTATAATCTGCAATATGGTACAAATTTCATATCTGTAATGCCTACAAATTTATATGGTCCAAATGATAACTTTGATCTAGAAACTTCGCATGTATTGCCAGCACTTATAAGAAAGATACACCTAGCAAAGCTTTTAAGCGAAGAAAAATTTGACGAAGTGGTAAAAGATCTAAAAGCAAGAGATATAAATGAAGCTATGGCTTATCTTGATAAATTTGGTATTTCAAAAGATAGAGTAGAAATTTGGGGCACAGGAGAGCCTAGACGAGAGTTTTTACACTCAGAAGATATGGCCGATGCCTGCGTGTTTTTACTGGAAAATAGAGACTTTAAAGATACTTATGATAAAAATAGCAAAGAGATAAGAAATACACATATAAATATAGGCACAGGCAAAGATATCTCTATAAAAGAGCTAGCAAATTTGATTAAAAATATAATTGGCTTTAAAGGTGAGCTATACTTTAATGATAGTAGGCCCGATGGTACGATGCTAAAACTAACGGACCCGTCTAAGCTCCACTCTCTTGGCTGGAAACATAAAGTAGAGCTTGAAGATGGAATAAAGACACTTTATGAGTGGCATTTAGGAAATATGGGGATAAATTTTTAATGAATAATTTTGTGATATATTGTAATGAAAACATTAAATTTGCACTTTTGAAACTTCAAAAAAATAAAAAAAGATTTTTAATTTGTCTTAACAATAATAATTCTGTTATAGGAGTTCTAACTGACGGCGATATAAGAAAGGGTTTCTTGAATGAACTTACTATATATGATACAGTTAATATGGTTATAAATGTTGATTTTGAATATTTGTCTTTAGAATCAACTTTCAATGATGTATGTGAGAAATTTAAATCCGATAAGATAGATTTTTTGCCGATAGTGGATAAAAATATGAAACTTCTTAATGTGATTACAAAAAAACAATTTCACATTATGCTTTTAGAGAATATAAGTTTTGACTTAAAGTATGATTTTTCAGCACTTGACCACTATGTTTTGGAACATGAAATCTATAATCGCCCTTGGGGTTTTTATAAGAGTGTAATTTTAACGTCAAATGCGCAAGCCAAGATAATCACAGTATTTCCTGGAGAGGAGTTAAGCCTCCAAGAGCATAAAAAAAGAGAAGAACACTGGATTATAATAAAAGGTAGAGGCAAATTGATATTAGATGAATCTTTATCTGATATTTTTCCTGGAAAATATATTTATATACCAAGAGGATGCAAACATCAAATTATTAATAATAGTGATGAAAATATTGTTCTATCTGAAATTCAGCTGGGGGAATATTTTGGTGAGGATGATATTATCAGATATGCTGATAAATATGGTAGAAAATAGAAAAAATATAAATAGGAGAAAGATGTAAATGTCATTTAAATTTGACTACATAGAACCAAAAGTGGTTGCAGAAATTGGGTGCAATCATATGGGACAACTTAACATAGCGAAGGAGCTTATATTTTTAGCAAAGCAAGCGGGGGCTCATTATATAAAATTTCAAAAAAGAAATAATAAAGAGTTGCTTACAAAAGAACAATACAATGCTCCACATCCTGTTCCGGAGAATTCGTATGGTGCTACATATGGTGAGCATAGAGAGTATTTAGAATTTAATTTAGAGCAGCATAAAATTTTAAAAGAATATTGTGATGATATCGGAATAGTTTATTCTACTTCAGTTTGGGATACAACTAGTGCAAGAGAGATGATATCTCTTAATCCACAATTCTTAAAAGTTCCGTCAGCTTGTAATAACAACTTTGAAATGTTAAAAATTCTTCGAGATGAGTTTAATGGGCAAGTCCAGCTTTCTATTGGTATGACTTCAAAAAATGAAATTGAACAAATAGTGAATTTTTTTGAAGAAACAAATAAAGCAAAATCGAGATTGCTCATTTATTCTTGTACTTCAGGCTATCCTGTACCGGCAAAAGATGTTTCTTTACTTGAGATTAATTGGCTTTATGAAAAGTATGAACATAGAATAAATGAAATAGGATTTTCTGGACATCATTTGGGTATTGCGCTTGATGTAGCGGCTTATACTTTAGGTGCTAGATGGATAGAAAGGCATTTTACAAAGGATAGGACTTGGAAAGGAACTGATCATGCGGCTTCGCTTGAGCCAGATGGTCTAAGAAAACTTATAAGAGATCTTAACGCTACATATGAAGCACTACACTATAAAAAAGAAGAAATTTTATTTATAGAACAAATTCAAAGAGAAAAATTAAAAAATAGGAAATAAGAATGAATATAGCGTTTATTCCAGTAAGAGGGGGGAGTAAATCTATACC
>JAHADO010000032.1 GCA_018375265.1 Campylobacter concisus
CTTCGCCATCTTTTACAGGCAGACCGATAGTCAAAGCATCGGCACTATATGGGTTATTATGAAGTTTGGTAAAGATCACCAAACATTGAAGCAGTTCGTCTTTTATCTTATCGCTATGCATCTATCATCCAATATTTTTGATTTCATCTATGTAAATTCCTTGCATGTTTTTAATGCCAAGCTCAATTAGCTTACTCTTTTGCTCTTCGCTCTCAACACCGATCGCAATCAAAATGATATCTTTTGAGCTTAAAACAACATCTAGTGATTGTTTTGTATTTGCTCCTGATTTATCACTTAAAAAGTCGATTAAGACATTTGACTGGATCTTTACGTAGTCTGGATTAAATTCTTTTAGTTTCTCAATGCCTTTTGCGCTGAGTTCAAAGTGGTCAAATCCAAAACCAAAGCCGAGTTCTTTTAATTTTTTAGTAAGTCTAACTATACTTTCGATACTAATATCGTCTTTGTTTGGAATTTCTATATAGTTCTTAGATTTTGAAATTTGAGCGATTTTCTTAAGCGTGGCTTCAAGTTTTGAGAAATTTTCATCCGAGCTTAATATCTCTTTACCCAAATTTATCGCCAAGCTTCCTTGAGGCAAGATATTTTCAGGCAAAATTCTAGCGATTCTATTTAGGATATGAAGATCGAGCATCGCACCTAAATTTAGCTCATTTACCATCGGCATAAAGTATGATGCCATACGCCATTTGCCCTCGCTATCAACTAGCCTTAGATAGAGCTCATACTGCTCAAAGCTTGAGTCAAAACCAACTACTTTTTGAGCTGCAAATTTAAATTTATCCTCTTTTATAGAGTCAAATATAAGCTCTTTATATTTCTCTTTGCCGATGACTAGGGTGTTTTGATTTGCATTAAATTCTTTGCAAGCAAAGCAGCCAGCCAGTCGTGCACTAGCCAAAGTAACGTCAGCTGATGTAAGTAGCGTCCTCATGTCAGTGCTTGGCGAGTACTCGACAATAGCAGCATTGACTGGGCATTCGCTATCATTTATAGAGAAATTTGCATAGAGTTTTTTAAACTCAGCCATGATCTTATCGTCTAAAGCTGAGAAATTTGACGAGTTTTTACCGTAAGAAAGTAAGATAAAGTCGTTGTCATTTAGCCTTGCAACGATCGCATTTTGGTCATTTTCGGTAGATTTTTCTTGTAAAATTTGAGCTATTTTTATGATGACACTTTGCCATTTTTCAAAGCCAAGAACGCCTTTTAGCCCTGCTAGATCTTTAAAGCTAACAAGCGAAGCAACACCGCTTGAATACTCTTCACTTGCTAGATACTCACTAAATTTAGTCTGAAAAAATCTTCTATTGTAAGTGCCGCTCATAGAGTCTTTATATAAAAGCTCTTGATACTTGCTAAGCGTAGCCGCCTCTCTTTCAAATATATCTTGAACTTTACTAACCATCGAGTTCATGGCGAGCACCATCTTTTTAAGGTCGGTTGTGAATGGAATTCTCTTTTGGATGATAAATTTATTATCAAGTATCGCTTCAGCTTGATCCTGCACCTTAACAAGCGGTCTAAATATCGCCTTAAGAGCAAAAAACGCCACGACAAGGGCGATGATGATCATTAAAGCTAGAAAGTTAAAAATATTTTTTGAGTTTGAGTAAAGCTCGTTGTAGGCAAGTGCTGTGCTGCCTTGAACATAAAGTGTACCAAATTTAGCCCAGCCAGTCATGATCTCGCTAGTTGCAACTGGTGCTTCAAATTTAGCGATCTTATAAAACCACTCAGGGATATCTTTAACGATAGTTTGTTGAGAATTTTCTATGAGCACCTTACCATCGACGTCTTCAAGTTTAATGAGCTTGTATCTGCCGCTATCAAACATAGAATTTATCATCGTTTGTGCCAAAGACATATCCTCAGGATCAACAATCGGCTTTAAAGCAAGTCCAAGTGAGTTTGCTGTGTGCCTTGCGTTTTCACCGAGCTGGTCGTTGATGTATCCATTTAGGCTCTTAAAATTTAAGTAGCCAACAGCCATAAAAATCACGATGCCAAAAGCTATCACAGCGATCATAATCTGTTTAAATAGCGTCATAAATCCTCTTTTCCTATCCTATCTATTAGTTACATCCACTTAGGATTTTGTTTTTTATTTCCACCTGGTATTGCCTGACCAAGACCTTCTTGTTTTGCCAAGTATAGCGAATCACCGTTGAAACTATAAACTGGCACAAGGTCTGTTCTTTGAGTTGCGATTTTTATTTTACCATTTATGTTGTCTAAAATTAATGGAATAGACTTTGGTGTATCATAATATGCCAAAACCATATGTGCTTGGTTGTATCTTAAGGCTTTAACGTATGTGAAGTATAATTTTTGAGTTGGAATTCCAAGTTGCTTTAGTGTGAAATATTTTGCGATAACGTAGTCTTCGCAGTCACCAGCGCCTTTTCCTACAAATTCCATTCTGGTAGCCCAGTAATCTTTTTTATGCCAAAGTTGCATATCATCAACCCACCTAAAAGAGTTAAAAAAATCATTTACTTTTATTAATTTCTCTTGTTCGGTTGCATCTTGCAATGAAGTCATTAAAGAATTTAATGCCGATGCCCTTCTTCTTGCATCTTCTCCATAAATTTTAGCCACCTTTGCTATCGTTGTTTGTTTTATAAAATCCCCGACAGCATTTAATGCTAATAACGAAAAAAGGACGCTTAAAGTAAGCGTCCAGAATTTTGCTTTGACCCTCATGGTCATCACTTTTTAAATTTTTATCTTAAGTCGTTTTGAATACTGCAAGCGCCTTGAATATATCTCTTAGCAAAGCCTGGCTCAAAACTATCTGAAACCATACCCATGTTATCTAGCAATCTATATTTTGCATAAGATAGTGCAGTCTCAGTTGTAGCGATCTCTTTTAAAGCTGTGTTGTACTCGTTTTCTGCATCAAGTAGGTTGATAAGGTCGCGGCGACCGATTCTAAACTCATCTTGGTAAGCATCAAGAGTAGCTTTCGCATACTCAACGTGTTGATTTAGGTAGCCCATTTTCTCTTGGTTAAGAACATAGTTTTGCCATGAGAACTCTAAAGATTCTTTAAGCTCTCTTACAAGGTTGTCCATAGTTTGTTGCTCTTGTTGAACAGCAAGTTGGCTCTTCTCTTTATCTAGCTTATCGTTACCTTTGTTGTAAAGGTTATAGTTTAGTCTTAAAAGAGCGTCAAATGTTTGCTCTTCATAATCATCATATAAAACATTTGAGTGATCATAAGCACCTGACACAACAAGATCTAGTTTTGGTAAGAATGGTGCATTTTTCTCTTTTACAACAGACTCTGCCATAGCGATGTTTGATCTTTGAACTAGAAGTGTTGGGTTACAAAGAACAGCTTTATCATAAACAGCCTCTTTAGTGCTTGGTAATGGCAGGTTAAACTCAGGCATTACTAGATTTTTAGCAGCAACTTTTCTTCCATATAGTTTTTCAAATGTAGAAAGTGCGTCTTCATAGTTATTTTTTGCAGCTATATAGTTTGATTGAGCCAAAGTATAGCGTGATCCAGCTTGTCTCTCTTCAGAAGCTACGCCGTAACCTGATCTTGCTCTATCTTTGATTTGGCTATAAATTTCTTCATGGCTTTTTACGTTTTCTTCTTCAATGTCAAGAATTCTTTTTGTTTGAAGAACTTGTAGGTAAGCATTTGCAGCGCTTAGTGTTAGTCTATCTGCAGCTTGAGCTACTGTGTAAGCAGCTGAGTCAAGTCTTGCGCTTTGAGAGTTGATTCTGTTTTTGTCAGCGCCACCATTATAAAGGTTTTCAACTAAAGTTAAAGATGCGCCAGATACTCTGCCATCGCCTCTTCTTGTTGAGATGCCATCATCAAGACGTTTTCTCTCATATCCTACTCTAGCTGCTGCATCAAGTGTTGGATAGTAGGCATTTTTAGCTATTTTTAGATCTTTGCCTACTTGTAAGTAGTTAAATTCTGTAGCTTTTAAGCTTGGGTTTTCATTTAAAATAGTTTTTACAACTTGATCCAAAGTCAATACGCTATCATCAGCTTGTGCTGTAGCTGCTGCTTTAGGCTCTGCTGATATAGTTTGCTCTATATTAGATTTTTTAGCTGATTGAGCATTTGTTACAGGTGACTTAGCTCTCATTAAAGCATCTTTATAACCTGACTCATTTTGAACTTTAGCTAACAACTCATTAGCTTCATTTTCAGAAACTGGAGTTGTATCAACATATAAAAACTTTCTTCCACCAACTTCATAAACGCCAGTAGTTAGTCTGCTATCTGATATTTTGCTGTTTACTTTGCTAACAGCACTATCGATTCTAGCAGCGCTATCATCTTGAGCGAATGAAGCTAGAAAAATCCTATAAGGGACATCTTGAGCAGACAGCAACGTTGCTGCGGCCAAAGCACTAATTGCTAACATCTTTTTCATAACTAGATCCTTTTACCTTTTTATTGTCAAGCTTTGGCTCGACTTTTAGTGCGAATTATACACCAAGAAATATTAAACGTATTTTAAATACCTTATGACAAAAAAATAATTTTTATATCGTCTTAGAAAATCGCCTTAAATTTTCAGGAATTTTCTTAAGATACTCATCAAAACACATTGCAATATTTCGTATTATCAGCGTTCCTGTCTCATTTACGCTGATCTTATCTGTCGTAACATCGACAAATTCACTTAAATTCTTTAGTTCTTCAAGCTCACTTTTGAAATGTTCAAAGAAATTTATATGAAATTCATCCTCGACAGCCTTGATATTAAGCCCAAAATTACTCATCAAACTCATGATCACACTTTTTCTAAGCAAGTCTTCATCGCTTAGATAAATTCCCTTTGCGTATGGCAACTTTCCACTATCTATCGCTTTTTCATACTCATCCATATCTTTATGATTTTGCGCGTAGTGTCTTTTGCACTCGCCGATACTTGTGATGCCTATGCCGATAAGATCAGCGCCACCCTTTGTCGTGTATCCTTGGAAATTTCTATGCAAAGTACCATTTGCAAGAGCGCCAAAAAGCTCATCATTTGGCTTTGCAAAGTGATCCATTCCTATCATTTTGTAGCCATTTTTGGTTAAAAACTCAGCTGTAAATTTTAAAATTTCAAGCTTTACTTCTGGATTTGGCAAGGTTGTCTCATCAAATTTACGCATCGACTTTTTTATCCACGGCACATGAGCGTAGTTAAATACTGCAAGCCTATCAGGATCAAGCGTAAGAGCAAGCTCAAGCGTCTTTTTAAAGCTCTCTAGGCTTTGATATGGCAGACCGTAGATCAGGTCCATATTGATTGATTTTATGCCCTTTTGCCTAGCCATTTTTACGGCATTTTGAGTGATCTCATAGGGCTGAATTCTATGAATTTCTTTTTGCACCTTCTCATCAAAGTCCTGCACGCCGTAGCTTATGCGGTTAAAGCCGTGAGATATGAGCACATCAAGCTGCTCATTTGTCAAAAATCTCGGGTCTATCTCGCAGCTTATCTCAGCCTCTTTTGAGAAATTTTTAAATTTAGCTTTTATGAGCTTGATGATCTCGTCAAGTTGAACCGCGTTATAAAATGTTGGTGTGCCGCCACCAAAGTGCATCTGCAAGACCTCGGTGCTTGTATCTAGGTGGCGAGCTAAAATTTCAAGCTCTTTTTCTATATATCTTATATATCTCTCTTTGCGGTCCTCTTTGCTCGTGTAGATGACGTTACAGCCACAAAAATAGCAAGCACTCCTGCAAAAAGGCAGGTGCAAATAGAGCGAAAGCGGCCTTTTTTTATCGCGGTTTTCAAGCTCTTTTATATAAGCCTCATAGCTAAATTTATCACTAAACTCCGGTGCTGTCGGATAGCTCGTATATCTTGGCCCTGGCCTTGAATACTTCACATACGCACTAAAATCAATCATCTGCCCTGCTCCTTGCCATTTGGATCATCTCTTTGATATCTACAAATAAATTTGGATGCTCTTTTTTTATATTTTTTACTAATTTTTCAAGATCTATGTTAAACTGTCTGCTCTTTTTATCGTGAGCGATCTTTTTGATCTCATCCATCGCAACCACCCAAACATCGCTAAAATCAACTGGGATATTTTGCCAGATCGTCTTTTCAAGCCTCAGGTCAAAATTCTCTTTTTGCGTCTCTTTTAAAGCTTCTATCAAAGCTGAGAGCGATTGTACAGAAATGACCGTATGTAAATTTTGATTTTCATCAATGCCAAACCACGGCTCTTTCGAGTCCCAAGAGCCACTTTTTAAATTTAAGATATGCTCGTTTGGATTTTTCGTTGAAACTATCTCAAAGACCGTTTTTTCAGGGCTACTTAGCCCAAGGTTATTACCGATCTCATCTATCTCATCATATATATTTTTCTCTTCACTCATTTTCTTCTCTCGTCTAACCAGACCATCACGCCTTTTTGAGCATGAAGTCTATTTTCCGCCTCGCTAAAAATTTCATCTGCGTGTCTCTCAAAGACTGCCTCGTTCACCTCGTAGCCTCTGTAAGCTGGCAAGCAGTGCAAAAATATCGCATCTTTTTTAGCTAGGCTCATCAAATTTTCATCCACGCAGTATCCAGCAAAGTCTTTTAGCCTCTTTTCTTTCTCGGCCTCTTGCCCCATCGATACCCAAGTGTCCGTAGTCACTACATCGGCACCATTTACAGCTTCTTTTATATCGTTTGTGATAAAAATTTTCGCACCTGAAATTTTTGCATTTTCATTAGCCATTTTTAAAATTTCAGCGTCCGCCTCATAGTCTTTTGGCGTAGCAACTCTTAGCTCAAGGCCAAGCTTGCTAGCTAGCATGAGCCACGAGTGAGTCATATTGTTGCCATCCCCTACGTATGCGACCTTCTCGCCTGCGCTAAATTCAAGCATGGTTAGATAGTCTGCCATGAGCTGCACTGGGTGAAATTTATCGCTTAGCCCGTTTATCACTGGCATGCTTGAAAATTTAGCAAATTCTTCTAGCGTCTCGTGCTTATCGACCCTAAGCATAGCCATATCACACATCCTGCTTATAACTCTAGCAGTGTCACGTATAGGCTCGCCACGTCCTATTTGTATATCATTTTTGCTTAAAAATAGCGCATATCCGCCAAGTTCATGCATGCCTACATCAAAGCTCACTCTAGTTCTAGTCGAGCTTTTTTCAAATATCATCGCAAGCTTTTGATCTTTTAGATATGGCTTAAATTCTCTAGCCTTCGCCTCTTTTTTGATCTTGCGGGCTAAATTTATCATCTGCTCGATTTCATCTTTGCTAAAGTCATTTAGCGTCAAAAAGTGCTTCATCTTAGCCCCTTAAAATTTTAGCCGCTTCTTTTGCGTGATAGGTGATGATCAAATTTGCCCCTGCTCTTTTAAAGCCGATTAATGTCTCCATCATAACGCGATCATAGTCGATGATACCGGCTTTTGCGCCAGCTTTTAGCAGTGCGTACTCGCCGCTTACGTTATAGACGCAAAGTGGCAGAAGTGTCAAATTTCTAAGCTCTCTAACGATGTCAAGATAGGCAAGCGCTGGCTTTACCATCAAGATATCAGCGCCTTGCGCCTCGTCTTGCAAGCTCTCGTTGATCGCCTCCAAGCGGTTTGCGCTGTCCATTTGATAGCTCTTTCTATCGCCAAAGCTTGGTGCGCTTTGCGCCACGTCGCGAAATGGATCGTAGTAGGCTGAGGCAAATTTAGTTGAGTACGCCATCACTGGTAAATTTTCATAGCCATTGCTATCAAGTGTCTCTCTTAGCGTTGCAATTATGCCATCCATCATGCCACTTGGTGCGATCATGTCGGCGCCATTTTGAGCGTGTATCAAGGCTTGTTTGGCTGAAATTTCAAGCGTTGCGTCGTTGTCGATCGTGTTATGCACGTGATCGATTATGCCGCAGTGGCCGTGGTCTGTGTATTCGCAAAAGCAAAGATCGGTGACGACTACTAAATTTGGAAATTTATCTTTTATAGCACGAAGCGCAGTTGCGATGATGCCGTCGTTGCTTAGTGCGTCGCTGCCAACGCTATCTTTTAGGCTTGGTATGCCAAATAAAATGATCGATTTTATGCCTAAATTTACTATCTCTTCGCACTCTTTTAAAATCTCATCGATACTCATATGATAAACACCTGGCATCGAAGCGATCTCGTTTTTAACGCCTTTGCCCTCGACCACAAAGAGCGGATAGATGAAGTCATTTACGCTAAGGCTAGTCTCTCTTACCATGTCTCTTAAAGCTGGATTTATTCTTAATCTTCTAAAACGTTTAAACATATTTTTTCCTTTTCTTTGTTAAAATGCGTGATTTTTAGCTAGTTTAGCACAGTTGGAGTAAATTTAAAATGAAAATAGAAATTTCAAACGCCGCAAATCTACCCTCAAGATTTGGCACTTATAAGGTTCAAGCCTTCAAAGAAGGGGCAAAAGAGCACCTTGTGATCTACAAAGAGCCTTTAAGCGAAGTAGTAAATCTTAGAATTCACTCTGAGTGCCTAACTGGCGATGCAATCGGAAGCCTAAAGTGTGACTGCCGCGACCAGCTTGAAGCGAGCCTAAAATATATCGAAGAAAATGGCGGCATGGTCATCTACCTACGTCAAGAGGGCAGAAATATCGGGCTTTTAAACAAGATAAATGCCTACAACCTCCAAGACAAGGGCTTTGACACGATAGAAGCCAATCACCAGCTAGGTTTTAAGGCTGATGAGAGGACTTACGAAGTGGTTGATTTTATCCTAAATCACTACGGTATAAAAGAGGTAAATTTACTCACAAATAACCCTTTAAAACTTCACGGACTAAGCTCAGTAAAGATCGTAAAACGCGTGCCTATCGTCATCAAGCCAAATAAATTTAACGAAGGCTACTTAAAGGTCAAAAAAGAGCAAATGGGGCACATCTTGTGATGAAAAATGAGCTTTGCTTGCCAGCAGTTTTTGACGAAAAAGTAAAGGCTTACGCTCAAATTTTTGCTAAATTTAATAAGGTTCATAGCTTAAGCAACTATAAAGATATAAGCGAGCAGGTGCTTGATAGCATAAAGCCGCTTGAGATTTTTGACCTAAGTGCCAAAACTGCGATCGATGTGGGCAGTGGAGCTGGCTTTCCAGCGATATTTTTAGCGCTTGCGATGCCTCAAACGAAGTGGCACCTTTTTGAGCCGATAGCCAAAAAGTCATCATTTCTAAGCTACGCCAAGATCGAGCTTGGCTTGCAAAATTTAGAAGTTCATAGCCAAAAGATCGAGCTTGCAGATAAATTTACAGCTGATCTCATCACCTCAAGGGCGCTTAGCAAGACAAAAGAGCTTATAAAAATTTGTGAGGGATTTTACGATGAAAATACTAAATTTCTCATTTACAAGGGCTCAAGCGTCATGGAGGAAATTTCAGGCATCGACGCGCAAATTTATAATGAAAAAAACAGAAACTACATATTTTTTAATCTAAAAAATCAAAGGGAAGAACGTTGAAATACTTGCTTTTTGTATCGATTTTGGTTGCGATTTACATCATATTTTTTAACATGATTTTTAAAACCCTCAAAATCTTCTGTACTGTTTTTTATAAACTCTTCATCTATCCAACCTTTTTCAATCAATACATTTGATAATGTATATAAAAGTCTTAAATCACTTTTTGGTTTTAAATC
>JAHADO010000033.1 GCA_018375265.1 Campylobacter concisus
TTTGAGGTTCCTGCTGATAAGAAACCTGCCGATGGTACTGAGTATGCTGACGCTTCCAAGAAGCAGTTTGTTGATACCGAGCGCGATGGTGTCTGGGAGTTCATTGGTTGGGATAAGGACAACATTACTGTTGACCACAGCGACGACAACCTGTTTACAGGTACTTGGAAGTTTAATGGCTATTCACATAAGGCAACCTATGAGTTTGTCAGTGGCACACCTGGCAAGGAGCTTCCTAAGTCTATTGTTGATATGACTCCAACTGACCCAGCTAAGTACACTAAGGGCACAGAGGTTCCTGCTAAGTCTGAGTTCGAGAAGACCATTAAGGACGAGGACAACGATGGTACTTGGACATTCAAGTCTTATGACCACGATAAGCAGACCGTTGAGAAGTCTGATATTAAGTTCGTTGGTACGTGGGAGTTTACGCCAAACACATACCCAGTAGGCTATGAGTTTAAGTCTACTGACCCTAAGCGAGAGCTTCCAAAGGTTGTTAAGGACAAGCTGCCAAAGGATGATAAGACTTATATCACCAAGACCCCTGTTGATGCACAGAAGATTCCTAATGACCCAGTTTATGACCCAGAGCTTGATATTGACTGGACGTTCAATAAGTGGGATTCACCAAAGAAGACCATTGAGCGCGAGGGTATTAAGTTTACTGGTGAGTGGACTCCAAAGCAGCGTGAGTATAAGGTAACTTACAAGTTTACCAGCGGTACTCCTGGCAAGGAGCTTCCAAAAGAGGTAACCGACTTTCTGCCAAAGGACGACAAGACTTATGTTACGGGTTCTAAGGTTAAGTCCAATAAGCCTTCTAAGACGGAGGTTAAGGTTGATGGTGGCACCTGGAAATTCAAGGAGTTCCCACCAGAGCTGACCATTGATAAGAAAGATGGTGAGTTCGCGGGCGAGTGGGTATTTGAAGCCGACCCAGCTCCAACACCTGAGCCACAGAAACCAGTTCCTGCAACTGGTCAGGAAGAGATTAACCCATTTGGTATCGCTGGTGGTATTGCTGCTATTGCAGCTGCTGCGTTAGCCTTTATCGGCTATAAGCGCTCTAAGCGTGACGACGATATCGAGAAGTAATCACTTGCTTTGAGCGATAGTACCCCCTTTGAGAGTTTTTAGAGGGGGTACTTTTTTATAAAATTTGTTTGACAATTATTTTGGATAGTGATATACTTGTTGTAACAGACGAAAGGATATATGTATGAGCAACCACATTTATGAACAGAGTTTTTCTATTGAATTAACATCCAAACTTCATGTCACTGATGAGTTTAAGCAGAAGTTCAGTATGGATACTTTGAGCCATTACTTTGGTAATGACATTGAGGATGAGGACGTTAAGACGGCACTTGAAGACCCAATGAAGGCGGTTACGCTTGATTCCAAAGAGGTTCTGTGTGCTCTAGCTATGTGCAACCATGGATTTTTTTATGATATTCCAAAGCGCATTGAAAGCTATAACGGAGAGTCTGTTAGCATTAAAGATGATGTTGTTCACACAAAGATTACTTTTGATGATGGTGTTTATTGCTTTAAGGTTTCTTTTGGTATTAACACTGTTTTTGACCATCAGCTTACAACTGAAAATGTTATGGTGTGGTTACCTGCTATTGTTGTTGCGTATGGTACGTTTGTTATTACCGAGGCAAGCGACGTTAAAGTAACAGATGCTGACGAGGTGTTTGATAAGACGAAAGCTTATTGTAGTCTTGCGACTCGTACGTATTTTGATGAAGACCGTGATTTGCTATTAGAGCTTCCTGATAAACTTAATGTGACTGTGTTGCTTAGTCGTGGCAATAAGGTTGTAAAGGTGCTCACCTATCATCGAGACTTATATGATATTTGCACTAAACATTTGCGCGAGGACGAGGAATATCAGAACCGTTATTATTTTGATATTTGCGATGCGTTGCTGGTGTTCTTTGATTATGGTTATGAGCGTCTTGATGAGAGTGCTGATTGGGATTCTGATGATATTTATATTAACGACCCAATCGTTAAGTCTTCTGATGAGTTAAGCATTTCTGAGTTCTTAAATGAGTATTTGAACGCATATGAGAATTTCGAAGCGACCGACGATACAAAATATCTTATCAACGAGGATGGCGAGTTTAGGAGCGACATTGTCTGGACTGAGGTACTTCTTGATAAGATTATGTTGAAGTTTGGATTTAAAATTAACTTTTTTATGGATGAGTCTTGACAAGTGATATAAAATGTGTTATAACTCTTTTATAAAGGTTATACCAACACATAAGTTGATGGGTAGGTGATGTGGTATGGTTACACCTAAAAATAGTGAAGCGTTTGATGCATTAAAGCGCGATATGTTGTCGAATTTACGTGATTTGTTTTTCGAGGCAATTCATTTTGACGCTAATCCATCACGCAAAGATAAGATGCTTACGTCTCTCAGAATGGCTTATATGCGTGTGAGTACACTGTATCCTATGATTGACGATGACAACGTTAGGACTGTTTTAGATACTGCTGAAACTAATCTTGGTATTGTCGAAGACGTGTCTCCTACGTTTTTCAACGTTGATACCACGAAAGCGGCTGTAGATAATTATAGGTGTTCTGCTGAGTTGATGCGTCATATGGTGCTTTAATTAACTTTCTTAATGCTTCGCTATCGCTTTGCGGTTAGTCCGTCTATGCTACGCTAGACGTCCTAACAATTTTATAAAAAGTACTTGACAAGGCTATATTTATGTGCTATAGTTGTTTTATCTATTGTATGTACACGAAGGGTTATATAACTATGGCAGATAAAACAAAGCGTCTTACTATTAGATTGTCGGAAGATGATTATGAGCGCGTGAAGTATTGGGCAACTCAAAAGCAGTGTTCTGTGAATGAGTATGTCCAAGATGCTTTAGTGACGCAAATTAAACGTGAGAATTATGATTATGATATTCCTGACGTACAAGTAGCACGTTTGAATCAACTTATTGATGTTGTTTTATCTTTGTCAAGTAATGTTAAGTCATTAGAGCAAGTCACTACTTCAGGATTTGATAGCTTACTCGGACTTACTCGTGGCGATAACTACCTTCTTGAACACGAGGACGGTGAGATTTAATGCCCTTAGATGATTTTACATTAGCAAAGTTAAAGCGCCAACAAATGCTTGCTGAGCAGAAATCTCATGCTGTTGAGCAAGAAGCAAAGCCCGCTGAGGTTAAGCAAGAGGTGCAACCTGTTACAGAGAAATCTGAGGTTGCATCTGCATTAGATGCTGCTCGTGAGAAAGACTTAGAGTCTAAAATTATCGAAGAGCCATCTGATGTGAAGAAGCCATTAAAACAGGTTGACGAGGAATCCAAAACTGATACTGACTTAGATATTGAAGTGACACCTGGTGGCGGAACAACGGTGTCGGCGTCAGTGGTACCTATTGTTGAGAAGAAACCTGTTGAGAAGTTAGAGCGAAAGGTTGAGGAAATATCAAAGCCATCTAAAAAGCAAAAACGTTCGTCTGGTGCTCAAGGTGCTCATTTGCGCAATGTTCCTCACTCAGTGGTAACAGCCGCGAGAGCCGAGTTTCCTTCTGCGTCTAATAATGTTGACGCAGTGGCAGCGTTCGTTGCGTCACGTACAGGAATTTATGATGATTTGACAGATGAGCAATGTCGTCTTGCTAAGCAGTCAAATCGTGAAGACCCTCTGGTGGCGGTGAATAAAAAGTTACAGGCAATGGAAGAAATGGTGTCGAAGCAAAAAGAGGCTATTGACGAGTTGCAGCTTGCTGTGACATATATGCTTTTTGACCGCATGGGTTGGAGACGACAGAACCCTAAAGGTCCTGAGTCGGTCGATTTTGTTGAACCTGGTGTTACGCAATTGGCTCAACGACTTCATCAGCAAACAAAACAGGTTGCTGATATTGAGCGCCGACGTCGAGGCAGACCTTTTAGATAATGTCTGTTGCATTATTGTCCTTTCTGTGGTATACTTTGATGTGATATCACGGAAAGGATATTTTTTATGATGTTCGCAAGAGATACCCCCGAAGATTTGGTGCTGCGTGGTTACACGCAGGACGCCATTATGTCTTTATGTGGCGTTGATGTGGGGTATCGAGGGCGAAAATATCGTGATACATTATTGGGAATTGACCGTTTTCAATATAAAGTTGCTTATGTGAAAGAGCGACAATACGATATTGTGAACGTGCTTGAAAAATATGAGAGCGGTGTACCAGTAGAAGATTTGCTTTTAAGCGTTGGCATTGGTTCTCGAAATGGTTTTAGTTTGAGAAAATTATTTGCAGATTTAGGATATGGGAGCGAATTTGTTGATGCTGATAAAAAGCGAAAACATACTTTGATGACAAAAGGATTTGAATTAAAGTATGAAACCGATAATCCGTTTAAGCTGCAAGAATTTCAAGAAAAAGGCGTTAGAACACGGTTTGAAAAATATGGTGGCGAATATACATTGTCTCGTGGGTCATGTCTTGAGCCGCAGGCAAGAGCGACCTTTGCTCAGAATATGAAGAATATTGAATATAGGAAATCTATTGTTGACAAACGATGCGAAACGTGTGAGCGAAATTATGGAGTGTCATTCCCACTTTTATCCCGAGAAGTTCAGATGCGTCTCAAGGCAACGTGTTTGAAAACATATGGTGTGGATAGTTATAGTAAGACTGATGAGTTCAAAACGAGAATGAGCGATTCTTCAGCGATTTGGGTTCCAAAAATGTTTGCTACGAAGAAGAGCAAGGGAAACCTTAATACTTCATGCGTGGAGAATTATATTGCTAATGAATTGAGCGGTTTTGAGCGAGAATATGTGAGTGAGAGATATCCTTATCATGCCGATTTTTATGACAGCGACAGAGATTTATATATTGAGGTTAATGCTCATTGGACTCACGGCGGTCATTGGTATGATAAGTTCAGTGCCTTTGACGCTCAAAAATTGGGTTCGTGGCAGGAGAAGTCCTCGTCATATATTGATAAAGCAATTAAGACATGGACAGTATCAGATATGGCAAAACGTCAATGCGCTCGTGACAATAAGTTAAACTACGTAACTTTTTGGGATTCTCAAGGGTCTGACTTTGATTTATGGCTTGCCATGGGTATGCCCGATGGTCAAGATTGGAGGCAGGAGTATTCATGGCTTCCGACGAGAAAACTTACAGTTGGTGATGAGGTATCCCGAAAATTATGGGATGAAAATCCGCCGCAGAAAGATTGGGGCTTTTTGCAGGTGAGATGTTATATTATGTGCTACAAATATTGGCATAAATTACCAGCTCAATTATTTGATGCGGATATACTTCGAGCTTTGGATACCTTCGGTTTTTGCAGGGATACTCTGTCTGCCCTTTGTTTTTAGTTTGTTTTCGAATATGCTTTACTAATGTTCCGAGGGGATTTCGCCCTCGTTTTTACTCGGGTTCAATCCCAAATTTATCGAAAACCAGGATTTCCCGGTCCTGAACCAGGTTTTCGCAGCGGTTTATCTGGGACGGTATTTACGCTCCAGATTACCGCCCTACCTAACATTTCCATTCCCAAAGCCGTAAAGAGGACAAAGGTTCAAAATTATTTTAAGAATTTTTGAGTTTAGGCTTGACAAACTATATGACGGTGTGGTATACTATAAAAAGTATTTTTGCACATAATAAAAATTATTAGGAGTTTAATATGATTGCTGAGAAACATGAGCCTATTGATAATCAAGAGGATGATTTTTTTGATTCAGATGAACTTATGGATGAGCCTGTTTATGGACCTGTTGTTGAACTTGTTGATGAATATGTTGATGATGAGTATGATACAGCAACAGCTGTAAGAGAAGAGACTAAAAATATATATGAAATGATTACGGTTTTGCGTGGAGAGTCTGAGCATTGGTTGTTACAGTTGCGTGAGCAGATTTATTCCGTTAATGATGCTTATAAATCACTTGAACCAGAAGATAATTCTTCTCGATTAAGGTTGCTTGTTTCTGATAAGCATTTAAGTCATGAATATGTTCATGAGGTTAAACGTTATAATCGTCTTCTTAATTTGGAGGAATTTTTAAAGTTTGTTTTGACTACTTCGATTTTTGATGATGGCAAGATTGTTTGGGACATTGATGACCATATTTCATTTGTGCTTAAATTGGAAAGAAGCTGATACTAGTGTCAATGAGTGATGAAGCAAAAGCTCGACTTGCAGCTGTTGCTGCTCGACAGAAAGCAGAGAATGATTATCGCAAGCGAGTTGAAGCAGAGTTGGCGCTGTTACCGCCTTGTAAGCAATGTGCAAATTGCATAAATAAGTGTAAGCAAGACTGTCGTGTTTTAAGTGTGTCTTGCTTGAAGAAGCATGTTGCTAAGAAATAATTTGTCAATAGTATATTTATTTGAAATAGTGTTGACATGTTTTTGCGGGTGTGCTTTACTTATAGTAGATAAAAGAGATATTAAGGATAGGTTATGTTTGAGAAAGACAGCCCGCAAGATTTACTGCTACGAGGTTTTTCAAGAGAATATATTTTAGACAAGACTGGTACCGATGTCGGCTATCATGGCAACGCTATGAAGAAGGAATTGAAAGGCATCGACAGAGTTGCTTATAAGGTTGAGTTCGTTAAAAGCAACTATACTAACGATGAAATTGCTACTGTTTTGAACGAGTATGCAGCAGGTATTGATGCCGCAACAGTTCTTGATAGACTAGGTCTTGCTGGTGTCAACATTATCAAACTTAATGTCTTGTTCAAAGGTCTTGGCTTATCTGATGAGTTTAAGGAAGCTGACAAGAAACACCGTAAAGGTATTATGAAGCAAGGTATGCTTGATAAATATGGTGTTGATAATCCTTTTAAGTTGGAGTCATTTCAAGATGTGGCTCGTGAAACACGCAAAGAAAAATACGGAGCCGTTGATGCAGAAGCTAACAATTCAACTATTGATTATGAGAGCGTTCGCTCTCGTTCCAAGCAGTTGTTAGCTGGGACGTTTCATAAATGGACAACTAAAAGTTTTATTGATGCATGTAATTATATTCATGGTGGTCGATATTCTTATGATAAAACAGAGTATGTGAGACGCGATAAAAAGGTTATTATTACTTGCCCTGTTCATGGCGATTTTGAGCAAACGTCTGGAAATCATTTGTATGGTTATGGTTGTCCTGCTTGTGCTGGTGTAAATAAATTAACGCCAGAGATTTTTATATCTAAAGCTAAGAATATTCATGGTGATAAGTATGATTATTCTTTAATAATAGGTGATATTTCTTCGCACCATAAGGTTGCTATCATTTGCCCTGAACACGGTGTTTTTGAGCAAACACCTACTGGTCATTTGTCAGGCAAAGGATGCTCAAAGTGTGCGGCTCAGAAAAGAGAAGAGACTAATCTAAAGAGATATGGCGTTAAGAACGTAATGTCTTTACCTGAAACTTTAGATAAAATTAAAACTTCGACACAGAATAAGTATGGTGTTGATTATGCTATGCAAGATAAGTATCTAGCTCAAAAGCAACAGGGTGTTATAAGTGATAAGTATGGCGTGAAATCTTTTTTGGGAACAAAAGCATGTCGTAATCAGTTGGTGCGCAGATGTATGGAAAGATATGGTGTATCACATCCTATGCAAAGCAAAGAGGTTGTATCAAAGAATCTTCAGACAAAGCGCAAAAATGGTACGTTCAACACCTCAAGCATAGAAGAGCGTATTAAGGCTCTTGGCACCTTTGAGTCCCAATATAATAAGGATGCTCGTTATCCGTATCTGTGCGATTTTTATGATAGGGATAGAGATTTATTTATTGAGGTTAACGCTTCGTGGATTCATGGTTATCATTGGTATGATGTTGAGAATGATGTTGACACTTGTAAGAAGTGGAAAGCAAAGACCAGAGATTCAAAGTATTATGCTAATGCTTTAGACGTTTTTACTAAGAGGGATGTCGAAAAGCGCGAATGCGCTCGAAAGAATAAGTTAAATTACGTTACTCTTTGGGATAGTGATGGCATGGATGCTGACCTTTGGTTCGCTATGGGAATGCCTCTTGGTAAAGACTGGGAGCGTGAGTATTCATGGTTGCCTTACCATTATATTCCAGAAGAGGTTGATGTGAGTAATATGCGTCTATCATGGCGTTCTCTTTCTGCTATTGTTAAAGATGCTCAACGCAAGGTTTTCTATAAGCGTGAGCTAGAGCTTTGGAACGCTAATCCGTTGCGTAAGGGCAAGTGGGGAACGGTGCAAGCATTTTTATATGCGAACCGTTATAAGTATCTTAATAAGCTACCACATGAGCTTACCGACAGGATGCTTCTGAGAGCATTTAGGATTTCTGGTTTGCATATGGGTTATACTTCTTTTAACAGTTCTCTCATGCGTCAAGTTATTGAGAAGTATAATGTTAAGAGTGTTTATGACCCATGTGCTGGCTGGGGTGAGCGCATGATGACTTGTGGTAAACTTGGTGTTTCTTATGAGGGCTGCGATATTAACTCTGAACTTTTTGAGGGTTACAAGAAGTTATATGAGTTAATTGATGGGTTCAAGCCTGTTCTCCACAACAATGATTCTGCGAATCAGCTTGTGACTGGTGAGGTTGATGCTGTTATCACGTGTCCACCTTATAAGGGCATTGAGGTCTACAGTGAAAATGGAGCTGAGAATTTAAGTGATGAAGACTTTGTAGCGTGGTGGAGCGATGTTGTTAAGAATTGTTCTTACAGTAATGCTAAGGTGTTCGCTGTTCAGACGAACCAAGCTTGTCGCAGCGTGTTTGAGGACGCTTTAGTTGCGCAAGGTTGGCAGCTAAAAGATGAATTGGTCTTCGATAATAATCAGAAGAGCCATTTCCATCGCGTGTCGGGCATGACGAAGCGAGAGTATGAGTCTATGCTGGTGTTCGTTCGATGAAAGTTTTTTCAAAATAATACTTGACAAGCGTTGTAACAGTATGCTATACTATGTTTTGAAACATCTTGAGAAAGGATTTTACTTTGAGTGTTTTAATTATTGCAGAAAAGCCGTCACAGGCTCGCAACTTTGCCGCAGCATTAGGTGGTCAGAAGGGCACCTACAATGGAGAGAGTTATATTATTGCTCCATTGCGTGGACACCTTTATGAGTTCGTCGAGCCGTCTAAGCAGGTTGCAAAAAGTTTAGAGGAGCAGTATAAGTCTTGGAAGCTCCAGTATTTGCCATGGAATGATAAGGATTTTGCATGGAAGCGCACAAAGAAGAAAGATACTGCTTCAGTTATCAACAATGTTAAAGCATTGGCGAAAACGGTTGATGAGGTGTGTGTTGCTACCGATAACGACCCCACGGGGGAAGGACAACTTCTTGCTTTTGAGGTTCTTCTTGAGAACAATATTAAGGCTAAAAAGTTTTCGCGCATGTGGTTTGCTGATGAGTCTAAAGCTGAGGTTCAGAAGGCTTTTAAGACACGCACCACAATTCCTGACCTTTTATCTGACCCAGATTATAAGAAAGCGTTGTTCCGTTCTAAGTGGGACTTTCTGTCAATTCAGTGGTCTCGCATTGCAACAATGTGTGGCGATGGTAGGTCAGTGCTGAGACAAGGTCGTCTCAAGTCCGCGATGG
>JAHADO010000034.1 GCA_018375265.1 Campylobacter concisus
CTTGTATATGGCTTTCTTTGTTAGAAGGTTATAGTCCAAGTTTTGATCTCTTACATTTTTATCTAGCATATCTACGGTAACGCCTATTAATTTCCAAATTTTATCTTTTAAGTCAAGTCTGTATTTATAGACATAGTTCCACTCAAATCTACCACCGCCGCCACTATGGTTTATTGTGATAACTCTATTTTTTATCTCCAAACCTTCAAAAGGATCTCCCATGGCACCACCATCATCAGAATTCATTATTACATTACTAAATTCTTGCCATTTGATCCATTTATTTGCACTATCTTTCTTGAAAATTTGCAAAACTCTATGCAAGTCACTATCTTGCCAAACCACTACCCTTTCATCCACACTATCGCCGTCTAAATCCCCAAAAGCTTCTGAAATTTCAGAAGCAAATAAAAATGTACTTAGTAAAACTACTATATAAAATGTTTTCATTTGAGCACTTTCTATAATTTTTACAAATTAACTTTATAGATCATAAAAAAGCCATTTGCATCAAGATAAAGCGGTAAAGATACGCTAGTAGGCATATTGCAAAGCAAATTTTAAAAGATCTTTCATGTCCTTTAAAAAATGAGTAAATGCCAATTATTGCAATGGCGATAAAGAACAAAGCTATAAAAAATATTTCTATTGAAAGCAAAGTATAATCTTGCTTAAGAGTTGTAGGAAATTTTAAACCAAAAAACTCTAACGATATCAAAATACAAGATATTATGGTATCAAGGAAGTAGGACACGACAAGATATCCGATAAAGAAATTATTATAAAATTTATCTAGGAAAATAAAAACTAGACCAAGTACCCCAAAAATAAAATATCTGCCTATGATTTCATGTTGCAAAAGAGTAGAAAATGGCAAGGATGATGCAAATACCATAGAGCAAGATAGAAGCAAAAATAAAAACAAAAATACGTATTTAAAAATCTTGGTCATAGCCTGTTTCTTCTGTGCAAAATTTTAACTTTAAATCACTATTACATTTTATATTTTTTGCTTATATTTTATAAAGCTATACTTTTAGGAAGTATCGGGATTCTAACATTGCCCAAAGATTTCTTGCCACCATGCCAAGAACCCATCGCAATACTTTCTTTAAAATGTTGAGTATTATCTAGCTTTTTCTAATATTGAATAGTGACTTATATCAACCCTTCCATGAGTTTTACCATATCTTGTCGTATATCTTGGTGATTTTAAATATGCAAAAAACACCACAGTACTATCGTCTTCTTTTAGTTTTTCAAGTAACTTTTGATCTTTTATATCCGTTTGCGGAGTGAAGTTTATCTCTTTCCCTTTAAATTTCTCTCCCTCCAGCTTTATATCATTTGCTACAAAATTTGCCTTTACTTCTTTGTTATACTCGCCTTGCTTGATAATTTTATAAGACCAATTCACCTCTTTATAATTATCATCACCTTTATTTGGCTTATAGATAGCTTTTAAATTTATAGTGTCTTTTATGGTTGTTTGATCTATGCTTTGTACATCTACAACTACGCCAGTTATATTATTTGCCACCTCTATAAGTGAAGTCTTTTGCTCAAAAGTGATACTACCTTCTACTTTTTTCTTTGCCTCAAGAGAGATAACGCTATTATCACTCATGCTATGGATATCGCTAGTCGAGTAGTCTTTGCTTAGGTCACGGTAAGCTAATATAAATTTAGTTGTTCTTTTAAAAACACTTTGGTCTTTGTCAAGGACGAGATTTATATTAAATTTAGCCGTGTATGAGTTTTTATCTGCTTCGTCATTATCATTTTTCTCAAGCGAGCAAGAGCGATATACCCTTTTGTCTTCGCAGTTATGCAAATAAATTTCTTTGATATCACTGCTATTTAAATTTTCATCAGTGATTATTAGATTTTTTACTATGAGATTACAATTTCCATTATTCGTAGTTGGTTTGCTCTCTTCTTTATCTGCTAGTTTTAGCCTTACATCAAACATGGCTGAGGATTTATCGCTTCTTAGGCTAAAGCCATTTTCTTTGGCAAAATTTAGCAGGTTAAAGTTTAGATTATTAAAGAAATTTAAAGTTACTTTGGAGCCATCATAAGAGTATTTTTATCTTGTGAGATAAATTTACTGTTGCTATCTTTGTAAAGCGTGACGTCTCCGCTTGTCGTTGAATCTACAAATTTTATATCTTCTTCTTTGCTATTTGTTTCGTATGGGTTAAATTTATAGTTAGTTAGTATAAGTTTGCTCTCATCTTTACTTCCTTGTGGGTTTAAATTTACACAGTCTAGGTATGTCTTATCTGCCAAGATGATGGTAAGTTTTGTATTTTTAGGCTGATATGGCGCTATGATCTGTGCTGAATGGTAGGGACATATCAGTAAAATTTCTTCTTTATTGCCCGCTTTAAACTCAGAATTTTCTTCCCGTTTCTTTAATGCCTTATTTATCTTTGAGATGTTGTTAGTCCCATCAGAGCTTATGCTAACTACATAGATGTTGTTTAAGGAGAAACTCTTAGATAATGTAGAATTTATTTTTTTACAAAATGGTTCAAAAATCACTATATCAAAATCATTTAATGATTTTTGAAATTCAAGCAAGGTTTGTTTGCTATCTTCATAGTTTGGTAAGCTTTTATATTTATCTTTATTAGACCAAGAGTGTGGCAAATTTAGTATAGAAAAGAGATCAAGTGCTGCTTCAAACGATAAGTCATTTGGATTTATAGCGCCTTCTTTTTCAATAGACTTGGATATATCTATTATTGTTAAGAATTTATGCTTAAAAAATTTAAATACATCACTGCCGTAAAAACCACCGATAATTGCTCCAGCCGTAGCACCTACTATAGAACCTATAGGACCGAATGTTGTACCTGCAATTGACGATATAGCAATCCTACCTACCAATCCACCCACTTTTCCAGTAAAATATGATGTTAAAACCGTGCCTATTACATCACTAAAACTTTTATTAGGATTACCGTATTTATCAAATACTCCATTTATAACACCATCTATAACGCTAAAAATCATGCCCATTGGTAATGTCTTTGTAGTTGCAAAAACCATATTTTTACTGTCTTGTAATAAGCCGCTAGTGAAAGCTAAATATCCGCTAAAAGTTGATAAAGCAATTGTTTTACTTTTATCAAAATTTTCTTTGGTAACATTTTTATCAGCATAATTTATTATGGTTATTGTGTATTCAGGTATTTGATTATCTTTAATATTCATTTAAGACTCTTTAACATTTTAAAAATCAAATTTGTTATTGCAAGAATCTAGCAATCCTTTTCTCACAAAAAAGGCCCCCATTTCTTTTATGTCAGTTTTATTAAAAATAGAATATTTTATAATTACAAAAAATAAAAGTGATGAATATTTTATTTTTTTTATTAAATGTATAATAAAAATTCTACCAAACCCACTATAAAAAAAATCTATACTTTTTATAGAAGAGTATTCAATATTGATTGTCATAAAAAGATACTCAATTTTTATATTTTTATTATATAAGCTAATTTGAGTTATTAATAGTGGATAAATGCAGGCAAATAATAAATATATTAATCCAATTAAACCAAAAACTATTGCCATATTTTCTTTCAATGTCAATAAAGTAGTAAAAGAAAGAGCTAATAGCAGTTCTATTATTGATAATATGGTTCCAAATATTTTTGCTCGCCTTATTATTAAAACTGGTTTTTCTTGATTATTATCCATGTGTTTCACTCCTTATTCAAAAATTTTACTTTAGTTATTATGAGATAAATTTATTTCTTGTCATTATAAACCATAATTTCTCTGGTAATTAATTGCATCAAAATAAAACCTTAGAACTGCTTATATTTTTCAAAGGAGAAACCGATGTTGCAATATCCCCCAGCCACAGTCAGTAAATTTTTAGCCATCTCTAGATTATTTAAAAATTTATCTCTTTTGTCCCTATTTAAATTATCCAAATTGCTCTTTTGTTTATTATTCACCAAACTCTCCTAATTTTATATTTTCAAAGCCGTGAAAAAGCTTTTTATAAAAATTTAACTTGTCTATATCTATCTGAAATTTATCTAAGAAATATTCTTTAACCAAAGCTCTCTCATATCTTGAAGTGGCAAGTATATTTAAAACTTTATCATCTTGAAAAATAATAATGCAATCATAAAATTTATAAAACGTTCCTTTTGTCTTAAAAAAATAAAATAAAAATTTAATAATTAAAATAGGCAGATAATATAGCAAGTAAGATACTGGTACTGAGATAAACCTAAAGAAGTTTGCAAATTTATCTAATTTCTGAGTTTTGTGATAGTAATCATCAAATGTTTTATAAATTTCAAATTTTTCATCAAAATTTATGCTTTCGACTAGATGATTATTTTGGCAAAAATCTATCCTTTTATTAAATAGTCTTATACTTCTTTTTCGACCATAAAAAATATATGGTCGAATATGAATAAAAAACATTTGACCGATTAAAGCAGAAATTACTATTTTATTTTCAAAAACGAATAATGCAATAAAACAACCTAAAACGAATGGCAGTGAAAACAAACATGAAAATATAGAATTATAGTCTTTTATAATTAAAGGTCTTTTGTCATAATCTCTCAAAATGGTTCCTTATTAATTTTAATTATTGTGAGATAAAATTGTACTCATATATTGGCTTTTAATTTTATGTATTTCTATTTTTTCTAAACTATGGCGTGAATTTTTATATATATCTAGTCTATCTATGTCTATTTTGAATTTATCCAGAAAGTATTTTTTAACCAACGCCCTTTCATATCTTGAAGTAGCTAGTATATTTAGCACTTTATCATTTTGTAAAACGAGAACACAGTCATAAAATTTATAATAAGTACCTTTGGTTTTAAAAAGATAAAATAAAATCTTACTTAATAAAAAAAATGGATAATGACCAATCCATAGCAATAATATGCTTATCCATTTTACTTTCTTTTGAAAATCGCTTAAATTTTGAGATTTATGATAATAGTCGTCATATGTCTTGTAAATTTCAAATTTTTCATTTAAATTTATGGTTTCTATTGGTTCATTGTTTTGAAGAAATTCTATTTTTTCGTTAGACATTTTTATGATGCGTTTGCGACCATAAAAGAGGTAAGGTCTGATATAAAAGTAAAAGGCTTGTGAAACTAAAAATATAAGTATAATTTTATTGCTATGAAAAAAACTTGCAATAAAGCATATTATAGTAGTGGGTAAAAACTCTATAAACATAAATATAGAATTATAGTCCTTTATAACTATTGGTCTTTTATCATAATCTCTCATCTTTACTCCCAGTCAAATATAAGCAATTTTTCTGCTTTTTCTATATCGCTATTAAAATTATCTTTAAAAAATTTTCTTATCAGTGTTCTTTTGTAATTGGTATTTGGACTAATACTAATTATCACGCTTTTTTGTTTTAAAATAATATACTCATAAAATTTATAATTTACTTTCTTTTTAAATAAAAGCCAAAAAATAAAATTTGACATTATTGTCAAAGGATAAAGAGCTATTCTTGCTGGCATTGTCAAATACCTCCTAGCTCCTTTTAACTCCTTACTTAGATTTTCAAAACTTTTATAAATTTCGGAATCTTCGCTTAATTTTATCTCTCTTATAATATTGCCATTTTCCAAAAATTTCACACTATCAGAGTTTATGGCAATATAATTTTTATTTTTAAAATACGGCAATATATAAGCTACAATACCAAATGCTATGATAGCTGACAAAAAGCGATTGGCGCCAAGCAATAAATAAATAAAATCTACAATAAGCACTGGCAGAACAAAAATAAATACAAAGAGCAAGCTATTGTCCTTTATAACTATTGGTCTTTTGTTATAGTCTCTCAATTTTATCCTTGCCTACCTAGCTACTTTATACTATTTTAAGACCTCTTTGCTTTTTATATTTTTTACAACGCCTTGATATCTCCGCCGATGACTCTTAGTCCCATGCTGTCAAATATCGCTTTTATGCCACCAACTTCTATCACGACGCTTGCGCCATTTATGGTTACTTTGGTGCTGCCTACTTGGTGGATGATCTCATTTTTAGCATTAACCTCGTATGTCGTCTCGATCTCGCTATACTTAGAGTCTGCCATCTCTGTGTGCTGCGCGGCTGTTTTTGTTGTGAAATTTGACTTGGCATTTATGTCGATGTAGTTGTTTGCCTGAAGTACGATGTGCTCGTTAGAAAACTCATTTATGCCTTTTTGCGAATTTAGCTTGTAACTACCATCTATGTTTTGCTCTTTGGTACCTTTTATCTCTTTAGTTTCGTCGTTGTGTATGGTTGTGTTGAGGTTTGATTTTATCTCGACAAATTTATCATTGCCGACAAACTCATGTCTATCTTGACCAACTCTAGTTGTAT
This sequence comes from Campylobacter concisus, assembly GCA_018375265.1. Taxonomy (GTDB): domain Bacteria; phylum Campylobacterota; class Campylobacteria; order Campylobacterales; family Campylobacteraceae; genus Campylobacter_A; species Campylobacter_A concisus_AB. The sequence goes on from JAHADO010000034.1 coordinate 6,391, forward strand.
CATCAACAGCTACATTTAGTGTATTTGAGACGCCTACTACCGTATCTTTTGAAAGTCCGACCGTCGTTAGATATTCACCGCCGACATTTACGTTTTTAGCAAGATCTATCGTTTGGATGTGTGCTTTTTTGACCCTTTCCGTGTAGCTACCATGCACTTGAGAGCTCTTGTCGTTTAGTATCGTTTGAGAAAAGTCGTTATTTACTAGCTCGTCATAGTCTTTCTCTGCTTTTACATAAATTTGCTCTTTGTTTTTTAAGTTTGACAAAGTGATCTCGTTTATGCCAGTCTCGTTTGCTCCGATCGTTTTTGAGCTAAGCGATGTTTGATGGTAGTTATTATCTACATTTACTAGTGGCATATTTGAGGCATTATAGAGGCTGCCGCTTACCACTGGGTTATCTATGTCGTTTTGCAAAAATGAGATGATCACCTCATCGCCGACCCTAGGTATCGCAAAGAAGCCAGAGCTGTTGCTTGCGATAGGTGTGATCACTCTTAGATAGGCACTTTTATGATAGCTTGCGTTTATGGTGTCGTCTTTATCTATCTGCTCTTGTGTACTAAAGGCGTTTAGTCTTACCTTTACTCTGCCGTAACTATCCGTATGGATGGTGTTTGTTTGGCTATTTAGCCCATCTTGTCCTACGACAAGGCCTAGAGTGATGTCAGGCGCTTTTGGCTTTTGTTTATAGCTTGGCACAAATTTCACGCTACTTGGGATGATGCTTAACTCATTTGTATATGAGCTTATAAATTTTTTATCTTTTAAAGGGACATTGTCACCTAAATTTAGAGTATTTTCTAAGACGCTTTCGTCTATATAAGTGTGTTTTATAGCTATTATTTTAAACTCATATTCGCCGCTACTTTGATCTATGGCGACTGAGATATTGTCGTTTAAATTTAGAGCAAAGACGTTTGAGCTAGCGACAAATTCTTTCAAGAGCATATCGCTTCTTAGCTTTTTAAGATAGGTGCTGACCTCAAGCAACCTCGTATCACTAAATGAATACTCATCTAAATTTATATGCTTATCATAGATATTTACCTGCTCGTCAAATATCTTCTCATTTTTGCTCTCTAGCACGTTTGGATAGGCTGTGTTTTGAAATGAGTGGGTGAAGCTGTTTGCTTTTAGAGTTTCGCTCTTTGTGATTTTATTTATGTGTTCGCTTGCAAGGTTGTTGTTTAAATTTACATTAAAGCTTACTTTTCTAGCCTCTTTACCTTTGCTCGGTTCGCTTTGTGCTAGGCCTTCAGCTTGGTTGCTATAAGCTAGGATAAAGGTATCATGAAAGTAAATTTTCTCATTATCTTCGTAAAAATATATGCCACTATCATGGCAAAGTCTTGTTATAAAGGCTAGGTCGCTTTCGTTGTACTGCGCTATAAATTCTTTTTTATTGTAGCTATTTTTGATATTTGAGAAGTCTAGCTCTTTAGTTAGCCTTTGCTTGTTAAAAGACAAAATTTCTTTTACTACTTCAAGCACGCTTTGGTCTGTGTAAATTCTATTTGCTCTATTTATACTTAGTCTATATAGCGAAGATGTGAGTTTAAATTTGAAGAAGTATTTTTTGTCTATATTTGTGCTGCTGTCATCATCAACGCCTAGATACTCGACATCGCTTACTATGCCGCTAAAGTAGATATAGTCACTGCCATTATTGCTTGGGATGATACTTTTGTTTGTAGAAGATGGTCTTTTTATGCTTAGCTTCATGCCTTTATCAAGGTATCTATATATGCCAGTTTGAGCGTTATCGTTATAAATGCTCTCTAAATTTTCATAAAGCGGATTTTTGACTAAATTTATATAGGCAAAGCACTCTATGCTAAATATATCCTCTAAACTCTCATTTATATCAGCCCTTGTGACAATAAATTTATCATTTGCTATCTGAAGAGTCGAGAAGGCATCGTTAGATACGCCGTAGTCTACAAAGCCATCTGTTGCCACCGAGTTGCTAGATGCTAGCATGACTGGCTTAGTTAGTGATGATGTTGGTGATGTTATGTTTTTGTCCATTTGTTGCTCTTTCAATCTTTTTTCGTTTTCTTCTTTTTGTAATCTTTTTTCAAACATTTCGATATCAGTGTCTGTGAGATTATGTCTTTTTTTAAACAGATCTATCTCATCAATCTTTTTTAATTCTATATATTCCTGCATATGGTTTTCTGAAATTTTATCTATTAAATCTTCTGCAGAAGATGCGGTTTTATTAAAAATCCATCCAACCACAGGCACCCTAGAAAAAATATCGCCAGTAAATTTCACCGCATTTTTATTTTTATCATAAGTTGTTTGCTTGTCTGAATATTGAATATCTCTATTTTTATCTAAAAAATCCATTTTTTTATCATTTTCTTTAAAACTATTCATTGACTTTTGCCTCTTTAAGAATTTTAATCAAATCCTTGTCGTCATTTATGAGATTTAAAATTTTCTCTAAAATATCATAATCTTTTGGATCTTGCCCATGGTCTAATAGTTGTTTGATTAATTTAAACTTTTCTTCTTTAAATTCTTTATATTTTTGAGTTTTTACAAATTCTAGTAGTTCTTTACTAGGAGTTTTGCTCTCAAAACCAACGCCGTTATTTCTAAAAAAAAACAAAAAATCAGTTCCTATAGAAAAGGCAAGCCTTGAATTTGGTTTTGTACCTTTGTCCAAAAGCGAATTTAATGTTTTTAGTTTTTTTTCCAAAAAAGCAATTTCCAATAAATTTGGCTCATACCTAAGTTTTGCAGACTTTAATGTAATATTTGCATTGCAACCAAATTTATCTATATAAGCATTCATATATTTTGCTGTATTTTCATCACTTATGTTTTTGTTGGCTACTATATTAAACATATTTGCACAATCTAGATAATGTAGATTATATATTGCAA
>JAHADO010000035.1 GCA_018375265.1 Campylobacter concisus
TGATCGCTAAAATTTCAGGCAAGCTAGAGGGCGGCTACTTGCATACACCGCATGGCAAGATCAGAGTTTATAGCAAAAAAAGGCTAAAAGATGGTGAGTATAGCTTTGAGCGGGCGAGGGTGAAAATTTATAAAAACGAAAAAGAGATCGTTGTGGAGTAGATGGTGCAAATTTTAGATATTTTTATGATCACGGCATTTGTTTTATTTGCCATTTTTATGATAAGAGGCGTCATTTTGCAGGCGCAAGAGAAGGAGAGAGCAAGAGAGATGATAAGAGAAAAAAGAGAAAATTTTAATAAAAAGAGTGAGATATGAAAGAGTTGTTACTAGAGATCGGAGTCGAGGAGCTCCCAGCGATACCATTTTTAAGGGAGCTACCAAACATCAACGCTAAATGGCAGGCTGTGCTTGAAAAATATAACATCAAAAGCGAGTTTAAATTTTACTACACGCCGCGCCGTTTGGTCTTTTTTCATGAGAAATTTCCATTAGCTCAACCAGATAGCGTGGCTAGCTTCATTGGTGCGCCAAAGCAAGTAGCGCTAAAAGATGGAGCTTTTACAAAGGCTGCGCTTAGCTTTGCAAATAAATGTGGCATAGATGAGAGCGAGCTTAAATTTAAAGAGATAGACGGCAAAGAGGTGCTTTACTACGAAAAAGAGGTAAAGGGTGAGCCAGTCGCTAAGATAATGGGCGACATGGTCGAGGAGTTTTTAAAGAGCCTTAGCTTTGGCAAGTCTATGCGTTGGGGCAATGGCGAATTTGAGTTTATCCGCCCGATAAGATCGTTCTTGTGCTTGCTGGGCGATGAGGTCATTAAATTTAACAAATTTGGCGTAGAGAGCAGTAACTCTACCTATCCTCACAGAAGCATTAGCTACGACAAGATAAAAATTTCAAATATAAAAGAGTATTTTGAAGGCTCAAAGAGCCGTGGCGTCGTGCTTGAGGCAGGCGAGAGAGAAAAAATAATCCTTGATGAGTTTGAAAAGATCAGCCAAAAAAGCGGGCTAAAGATCGAGATAGATAAAGATTTGCTAGCTGAAGTCGTGGCGATCACAGAGTATCCAACAGCGCTTCTTGGCTCGTTTGAAGAGGAGTTTTTGGAGGTGCCAAGCGAGGTCATCATCACATCGATGAAAGAAAATCAGCGCTACTTCCCAGTCTTTAAAGATGGCAAGCTAGCAAATGGCTTTGTTGTCGTTAGTAACGCCATCACAAAGGACTACTCGCTCATCATCAAAGGCAACGAAAAGGTGCTAAGAGCAAGACTAAGTGATGCTATGTTCTTTTGGCAAAGCGACCTTAAGGCCGAATTTAGCCCAGAAAAACTAAAAAATATAACCTACCTAAAAGAGCTTGGAAGTATCTATGAAAAAGAGCTTAGAGAGCTAAAGGTGGCTAAAAAATTAGCTAGCAACTACGATGAGCTACTTAAAAAAGAGGCTGGCGAGTACGGGGCTAAGCTAGAGCGAGCTGTGATGCTAAGCAAGGCTGATCTTACAACGCAGATGGTTTATGAATTTACCGAGCTTCAAGGCGTCATGGGCGCTTACTACGCAAAGGCTAAAAATGAAGATGAAAACGTCGTTTTAGCCATAAAAGAGCAGTATCTACCAGACGGCGAAGAGGCGCAGTGCCCAAGCAAGGTCTTTAGCTCGGTTGTGGCGCTTTCAAATAAGCTTGATACGCTAATGGGGCTCTTTAGCATCGGTAAAATACCAAGCGGCACGAAAGACCCATACGCTCTAAGACGCGCGGCAAATGGCGTTATAAAGATCGTTTTGGCGCATAATTTGAAATTTAACGTAAAAGAAATTTTAGAAGATATCGCAAAAGAGTATAAGAAATTTGACGTTGAAGTGCTTATAAATTTCATCCTTGATAGGCTCTACACCTTCTTTGACGCAAATGCTTCTATCGTAAAAGCGTGCATAAAAAGCGGCGAAAAGGACATCTTGGAGCTAACTAAGATGATAGAGGCGCTTGCTAAAATTTCAAGTGAGGCAAATTTTAGGGAGAATTTCTCGACATTTAAGCGCCTTGCAAACATCATAAAAGATGATAAATTTAGCAAGGTGAACGAGAACCTCTTTGAGATAGATGCTGAAAAGGCCTTAAATGAGGCGTTTAAGGCGGTTGATAAGAGCCTAGCGTATGAGCCAAGGCTAAAAGCGCTATTTGCACTAAAGCCGCAGATAGATGAGTTTTTTGACAAAGTTATGATAAACGTTGAAAACGAAAAAGTGCGAAATAACCGCGTCGCGATCATCGGTCAAATTTATAGCGAGATATTAAAAGTAGCTGATATAAAAGAGATCAGCTTTTAAATTTGCGCCAGCTTCGGGCTTTGCCTAGGCTGGCTTTTAAATTTACTCCCTAAAAATATCAAATTCTGGCTCGTAAGCCTTAGTTTTTACCCCAAAATATCCAAGCACTGAGCTAAAGATAAAATCATGCGAAAGAGTTTCGTTTTTTCTAGCTTTTAGTCTTTTTAAAAGCTCACTATCGCTTGAAAAGACGATGGCTGGGATGTGTTTTTGCTCATCTGGAGCGATAGAGTAAGGCAGGCCATGTAAATATATGCCATTTTCGCCTAGGCTCTCTCCGTGATCTGAGAAAAAGAACATGGCAACCTCAAATTTATCTTTTTTTGCTTCAAGGGCGTTTATTAGCTCACTTTGTAGATAGTCCTCATATAAAATGGTGTTGTCATAGGTATTTGCTATCTCATCTGGGGTGCATTTGTTTAGCTCGGCAGTGTCGCATGTTGGGGTGAATTCTTTAAATTTACTTGGATAGCCTTTGTAGTAGATAGGGCCATGTGAGCCTTGCAAATGTAGCACGATAAATGTAGTGGAATTTGCATCTTTTATGACCTTTTTTGCCTCATCAAATATCACTTCATCAAAGCCAGCTGCTCTGTGCTCTGAGGTGTGGTTTTGATCAAGATTGTCGCAAACCACTACTCCTTTTTTTTCGCATCCGCCACTATTGTTGCCAAAAAAGTATGTTTTTATGCCAAGTTTATTGATGATATCAACTAAATTTTCACGAGCTTTAGCTTCGCGATTGCTAAAATTTTCTCGTTTTAAGTCTGAAAATAGGCAAGGCACGCTAGTCTCTGTGGCAGTCCCGCATGAGTAGAAATTTGTAAAACTTACCACATCTTTTTGCTTGGTGAATTTGTTTGTATCGTTTTTAGCGTAGCCATTTAGCGAGTAGTTTTTGCTCCTTTGTGTTTTGCCAACTATCAAAACTAAAATTTTCTTTTTATCGTTAGTAAGAGTTGCGTCATTTGCCACGTAGGTAAAAGGGAGCGGTTTTTGCGCCAAAGATTTTGCTAATCTTATGCCAGAGTAGATGGGGTAGTATGGGAGTAAAACGTTTATGGTTGAGGCGTTATGCTCTCTAAAAAATGGTATAAAAATTTTAGACATGAGCGCAAAGATTATGGTTGCACTTGCTAAAGTGCTAATAGCTATTTTTACTCTTGATCTAAGCGCACTTTTAAAACTGCCATAGCTAATCTTTACAAGCGCTACATATATGCAAGGCAGGATGGTTACAAAAATAAGCCAAATAGCTAAGCTGGCATTAAAATAGCTAAATGCCTCTCTTGTGTCAGTGTGCAAGACGTTTAATAGCATGCCTTTATCTATAATGACGCCATAAGTTTGCATAAAGTAAGCAGATATGCTGCTAATCATGATGAGAAAGATAGCAAGAGGTTTTAGCAAAAATGGCACAATCAAAATGCAAAAAACTCCAGCAAAGAGTAAAAGAAAAAATATGCTAAGTAGAGCAAAAAGCAGTATAGAAAAAGATAAGGTATCGCCCGATAAAAATCCTAAAAATACGCCCTTAAATAAAAATATGTAGTTTATGAAAAACATATAAGCTACAAATAAAATTAAAAATTTTACAAAGCTTATATGTCTTATTTTGTCGATGTTTAGCATTTCTAGCCACCTTCTTTCAGGGGCGTAATGATAGAGCTAAAATGTAAATGGCTAGAAATTTAGAATAGAAAAACTATTTTTTCTTTTTCTTGCTCTTTAGCTTCTTACTTTTTGACTTCTTTTCAGGCTCAGCCTTTTTCGCCTTTTGGCTATCTTTTACGCTAAGCTTTTCTTTGACCTTTTGCATGTCGTTAAAGCCGATGCCTTGAACCTTCTCAAGCTCCTCGACACTTGTAAATTTATGAGCTTTTCTATACTTTATGACGTTTAGTGCTTGGCTCTTGTTTAGCCCAAGGCTCATTAGCTCGCTCTTGCTAGCTGAGTTTAGATCAGCGCCGTATGCAAGGCTTGCAAGCGCTAGACAAAGTAAAATTTTTAATCTTTTCATCTTATCTCCTAAAATAATAATCCATCATTTTCTTGATCTTGAATGATATCGTTTGTTGGCGTATTTTGCGGCAACGGCGAGTCGTTTGTGTAGTACTCATCAGCGCCGGTATAGTATACTTTATAGACGCCATCAGGCTGCTCAAATGCACGTCTTAGGGTAGGGTAGAGCTTGATGTAGCCCTCCATAAATTTCTTAAATACAGGTGCAGCTGTCCTGCCGCCACCCTCGACCTTTTTCATAGGGCTGTTATCGTCGTTTCCGTACCAGATGATGGCCTCGATATCAGGCGAGTAGCCGCAAAACCAAGCATCGATGCTGTTGTTTGATGTGCCAGTTTTGCCAGCGATCTGGATGCCATTTACCTTTGCGTTGCGTCCGGTGCCGTTATTTACGACATTTTGAAGCAAGGTTGTCATCAAAAATGCCTGCTCAGGTTTTAGCACCTGCTTCTTTTGTGGCTCATAGTCCATAGACGCGCCAAAGCTATTTTCTATGTGCTTAATGAGTGTAGGCTCGACCACTTCGCCATCGTTTGGAAACATCGAGTAAAATTTTGCAAAGTCAAGTGGTGAAATTCCAAAGCTTCCAAGTGCGATTGATAAATTTTCAGGGATATCGTTAAAGCCCATATCCGTAAGCTGTTTGCGAACTGAGCTAAGACCAAGATCGTTTAGTAAATTTATGGTTGCGAGGTTGCGAGACTGGGTTAAGGCTGATTTTATCGTGATGTAGCCCTGAAAGCCGCCGCTATAGTTTTTTGGCGTCCATTCTTTGCCATTACCCATGTCAAATGTCCTAGCGATGTCAGCTACTTGAGAGACGACTGAGTAGCCGCTATCAAGGGCTATTTGATAGATAAATGGCTTAATGCTTGATCCTGGCTGACGCTTACTCTGGGTGGCGCGGTTGTAGCTACTTTTTGCGTAGTCGATGCCGCCAATTAGAGCTAAAATTTGTCCGCTTTGTGGATGAGTGACGACGATAGCACCATTTAGCATCTCTGGATTTGCCTTTTTATCTCTTTTTAAAATTTCATTGTAGCCATAGACTAGGGCGTCTTGAGCGATCTTTTGCACATTTAGATCGACTGTGCTTTGTATCCTGTAACCGCCAGTTTTTATATCATCAAATTTCTTTGAAGCCTCTTTTATGATCTCATCGACCACGTAAGGAGCTTTATTGCGTGTTAGCGTATCGTCAAAGACTGCTGGCTCTTCAAGCACGCCCTTTCGGTACTCATCTTCGTTTATCCAGCCGATGCTATACATCCTCTCAAGAACCCTGTTTGCGCGGCTAAGAGAGAGGTCGAGGTGCTTTGTAGGATCATAGGTGCTTGGCGCTTTTGGCATGCCAACTAGCATCGCTATCTCTTTTATGCTTAGCTCATTTAGCTCTTTTCTAAAGTACCCCTCCGCAGCCGTTTTGATGCCGTAGTAGCCATGCCCGAAATATACGTGATTTAGGTATCTTTCGATGATGTCCTCTTTGCTAAGTTCGCTTTCAAGCTTCATAGCAAGCACGACTTCTTTTATCTTTCTTGTAAATTTCTTCTCGCGGCTTAGGGCTAGGTTTTTTATGAGCTGCTGAGTTAGCGTAGATGCGCCCTCGACTAGCTTTCTAGCTTTGATGTCCTTTATCGCTGCTCTTGCCATGGCTTCTACGTTGATACCGCCATGCTCAAAGTAGCTCGTATCCTCGATAGCCACGAGCGCTTCGATGACACGTGGTGGGATGTCGTTATATTTGACGTAAATTCTATTTTCTTCAAAGATATTTGCGATGAGTTCGTTGTTTCTATCAAAAATTTGTGTCGCAAGCTTTGGCTTGTAGTCGATGATGGTATAAGCGTCAAATCTCACCTGCGAATAAAAGTATAAAAACGCTCCACCAAGTGCGATGGCAACTACAAAGATAAATGCCAAGATATATTTCATAAAAATGCCTTTAATATTTTTAAATTTAGCCCCATTGCCGTGCTTGTCTCGCCGTGCTGGGAGGTGATGTATTTTTTATTAAAATTTTCTATCGTCATGGCTCCAGCTTTGCCTCGCCACTCGCCACTTTCTAGGTAACTTTTTAGCTCTTGCTCGCTAAATTTAGCAAATTTATATGTAGTCTTGCTCACATTTATAAGCTCAAATTCGCCTAAAAATATCATCGCCGTATATACGCTGCACTCGTTGCCGCTTTGTAAATTTAACATATCAAGCGCTTCGTTTTCGTCCTTTGCCTTGCCTAAAATTTGATCCCCGCACGCCACGCAGCTATCTGCAAAGAGTAAATTTAAAAGCTCTCCATTTGCCTTTAAAAACTGCTCCTTTTTTGCCTTAACGACGTTTTGGACATAAATTTCTGGCTTTAGGCTCTTTGCTATCTTGCTCTCATCAAAGTCAAAAGAAATTTGTTTAAATTCTATGCCGGCATTTTTTAGTAAATTTGCCCTTGTTGGCGAGCTAGAGGCGAGTACTATCATCAAAAATCCTTATAGCTTATGCCAAGATAAAGAGCGCCAAGCGAGACTAATAAATTTAGCGGCGTAAAATAATAGATGATGACGATGAGGCTCTCGTTTAGCTCGATCATCTCGTGTGACCTAAGCGCTTTTATGGCCGTTTTGTATTTATAAAAAATGTAGCCTAAATTTAAGACCAAAAACAGCTCTATCGCCCATTTTGTCGCAGCTGCTGCGCTTGCCATAGGATTTGCCGTTTTGTTACACTCAGAGCCATATATCATCACCAAGCTAGTTACTGCGATACAAAGAACGAGCGTGAAAATGGCGATACCAAAGCGTCTTATGATGTGAAGCAAGATGTGGTAGCGCTCTTTATCTTCAAATTTGCTTTTGACAAAGTAGCTGCCAGTGAGCACCAGACCAGCTTGCAGCCCCACAAAAAGGGCTACAAATGTGACGTGTAGAAATAGAACTATCTGGTCAAATTTGATAAAAGCTATCTCTTGGTGGCTCATTTTTCTAAAGCTTGCCTTGCGTACTCTACCGAGCTTCTTATGGCATCTTCGATGGCTAGAGCGTTTTTGCCGCCAGCCGTTGCAAAGTCATCTTTACCGCCGCCATTTCCGCCAAGGATCTGCGCTGCAAATTTGACCCATGCACCCGCTTTTATAGGGGCATTTTTCACGCCAGCTGCAAGAGAAATTTTCCCCTCTTCATCGACTTGTACTAGCAAGATCGCAGCGCTTTCGTGCTCGTTTTTGAACTCATCTATCATCGTTTTTATATCGCCACCATCGATGCTTGCTACGCAAAGTTTGGTTTCATTTACGTTTAAAAAGGCTAGGGCGTGAGAATTTTTAGCATTTTTTAGCTTATCTTTTAGCGTTTTTAGCTCGCCTTTTAGCTTTTTGACGGCATTTAGTGGCTCAACGCTCTTTAGCTCTTCTTTTAACTCTTCAAGCTCAGCTCTAAACGATCTTGCTAAATTTAGCGCAGCCCTTGAGCAAACAGCCTCTATACGCCTAACGCCAGCGCTTACGCCACTCTCTTTTATGATGAAAAACGATCCGATCTCATCTATATTTTTCACGTGTGTGCCACCGCAAAGCTCTTTGCTGATCTCGCCAAAGCTTACAACTCTTACTTTGTCTGCGTATTTTTCGTTAAATAGTGCGATCGCACCGCTATTTTTGGCATCTTCAAGGTTCATTAGCTTGGTCTCTTGGCTTGCGCCATTTACGATCCACTCATTTACTAAATTTTCAACCTTAGAAATTTCCTCGCCGCTTAGCGCTTTTGGATGCGAGAAGTCAAATCTTAGCCTGTCTGCCTCGACGTTTGAGCCAGCTTGAGCGATATGAGTGCCCACAACTGCTCTAAGCGCTGCGTGAAGGAGGTGTGTAGCGCTGTGGTGGCGCGCGATCTCCGCTCTATCGCTAGAAACTTCAAGCTCAACTTCATCGCCAACTTTTAGCGCCGCGCTACTCTCAACTAAAGATAAATTTAGTCCGTGGAATTTTTGCGTATCAAGCACATTTGCTTTGCCTATTATCTTGCCGCCATCGCCGCACTGGCCGCCACTTTGAGCGTAAAACGGTGTGACATCAAACATCACCCAGCCCTCTTTGCCAGCCTCTAAGCTATCTATATTTTTAAATTCCTCATCAAGCAAGGCTAGAATTTTACTTTTACTCTTAAGCTCTTCGTAGCCTATAAATTTATTCTCGCCAAATTTCTCAAGTAGCTCTTTAAAATCGCCCTTTGCACTCTTGTCACCACTGCCTTTCCAAGCAGCTTTTGCACGTGCTTTTTGCTCGCTCATAAGCTCATCAAACCTTGCCTCATCGACCTTTAAGCCCTTTTCTCTAAGCATATCAGCCGTTAGGTCAAGTGGGAAGCCAAATGTGTCATAGAGCTTAAACGCAGCCTCTCCGCTAAAAATTTCTTTTGTATTTTTAAGCTCACTCTCAAATAGCTCTAAACCACTAGCGATTGTCGCTAAAAATCTCTCTTCTTCAAGCTTGATCTGCTCTTTTACAGCCGCTTTTTTATCGTTTAGATAGGTGTAGTGTCCGCCCATGAGCTCGCAAACTTTATCGACAAGCTTATACATAAATGGCTCTTTTATGCCTAGCAAGTATCCATGGCGGATCGCACGGCGTAAGATACGGCGAAGCACGTAGCCACGGCCTTCTTTGTCAAATGTCGTGCCTTGAGCTAGCAAAAATGTGACTGAGCGGATGTGGTCGCTTATAACGCGGTAGCTAGCGCCACTTTCATAGACGTATGGCTTGCCGCAAAGCTTTGCCACTTCGTTAATTAGCGGCATAAAAAGTGTGCTGTCGTAGTTGCTAAATTTACCCTGCAAGATAGCAGTAACACGCTCAAGTCCCATGCC
>JAHADO010000036.1 GCA_018375265.1 Campylobacter concisus
TAAACAGATACGAAAAAGAGTTTAAATATGGCGATTATATCGATGAGGTCGCTAAGGCAAAGGATGGGCTATTTTTTGAAGAGGATGACAAAAACGCCACCGCACTTCACGCAAGATATAAAGATCTCATCGAAAAATATGCCGGCACAAATATCAGCCAAAAGGCATTAATTAGCGAGCTTGAGCTTGATCTAAAAGAGCGTAAATTTGCCGATGCGCTAGCCTATCACAACCTCGCAAAAGATGAAAATTTAAGTAGAGCCATGGAGCTAGTAAATGAGGCTGCGCTTGAGCTAACAAAAGAGTTTTTCATCAAAGATGACTGCACGGCGGTTGTAAATTTACTAGAAAACTACGATGTGAGCAAGGTCTCTTTGCCGCAGTTTAAACTCTTTAACTGCTACTTTAGAACGGCACGCTACAACGATGCGCTAGAGCTTGCCAAGGCGCACTTGAAGGATGAAAATTTAGAAGATAGAGTCGAGTGGCTGGTAAATTTGAGCAAAATTTTATATAAAAATAAAGACTACGAGCATGCGATCACTGCGGCAAATGACGCACTCTCGCTTGGCTCAGCAGTCGAGTACTCGGATCCTACGCCATCGCTTTTTGATAGATTTTACTCGCTGCTTGCGCTAAAGCGCTTTACCGAGGCGGTCTCAACTATCAGCGCTATCGAGCAGCTAAGGGGGCAGGACTTTAAGATCATCGAGGCCTACGCAGCTATAAGCGACTATGCGATGAAGAGCAACGACTATGCTATCGCTGCAACCTACGCTAAAAAGGCGCTTGAGCTGCAAACTAGGGCCAAGATAAATACCTTTTCACCAAAGCTAAATTTTGACTATTCGGAGGCTTCGTTAAAGACAGATAATCTTGACGAGGCGCTTGATGAAGCGAAATTTATACTAAATATGAAGCTTGAGCCAGAGGACCGCTTGCATGCTCTAAATTTGGCAAGTGAAATTTACATCAGACAAAAGCAGTATAAGCTAGCTAAGCCTTATCTAAACGAATGCGTTGGCTCAAATTTCACAAGCGCTTACAAAGATGCCTGCAAAGCCAAACTTGAGATGATAAAGTAAAATTTAGTGCTAAGTTTAAATGACCTTGAAAAAGAGTATCTAGAGCTTAAAAATATTTTATTTTTCTTTTAGCAAAAATTGTTATTCCTGCAATTTGTTATGATCGTAAGTACGATTTTAAGAATATTTTTTTAGGAGAAGATTATGGATAGCGGCGCAACGAAAAGTAGCGAGAATTTAGAAACGATAGCCTAAGTGGCGGTATGAAAAAAGGATATGTAGTATGAACGTTTTTTTAAATTTATGGTCATGAAAGGATAGGGATGATAACACTGACATGGTTAACAAAATTTTGGTTTCTTTTATTGATAGCAGGTGTTATACTTTTGAACTCAGTTTATCTAAAAGGAAACTATTTAAAACATTTTTTTGATTTTGGAGAATTAAAAAGAATTGCTCAAAAGATAAAAGATGAATCTAATTATTTGGGGAAATCTGTTTATTGCTTTTTTGGTGCAATCGCATTATTTGCCTATGTATGTATTTATTTGGGATTGGTGGGTTTAACCCTAATGATTATTATTAAATAATGAGATAGAAATGAGTGATCAAAACAGAGCCGAAAAGATAGAAAAAGCTAGAAAAACAGCTGTAAGATTTTTAGGCAGGGATTAAATTTGCCACTAAGCGGATTAGGTGCTTGATTGTGTTTTGCTTGTTGGATCATAAAGTAAAAATGGTTTAAATTTATAAGAAATTTTGGCTTTAAATTGACAAGATTTAAAAATAAAATTTTATATTTTTGCTTAGAGATAGCGGACAAAATAGCTTTAATTTGATTTAAAATTTAATTTTTTCTTGACATATAATAATGTTTTTTGTATAATCTCAATTCTTTTTTAAATAATCATGTCTTGCTAGCTCAGTCGGTAGAGCATCTCACTTTTAATGAGGGGGCCGTTGGTTCGAATCCAACGCAGGACACCATTTTTTGGGTTTATGACCCTTTCGTCTAGTGGCTCAGGACTCTACTTTCTCTGTGTAGAAACAGAGGTTCAAATCCTCTAAGGGTCGCCAGATATTTTAAATTTTAGGTCGCTTAGCTCAGTTGGTAGAGCGCCACCCTTACAAGGTGGATGTCATAAGTTCGAGTCTTATAGCGACCACCATTACTTTTAGGTGCAGCGGTAGTTCAGTTGGTTAGAATGCCGCCCTGTCACGGCGGAGGTCGCGGGTTCGAGCCCCGTCCGCTGCGCCATCTACTTTTAAATTTTTCATTTTTTTATTTTTGTCTTTATTTTTTTAAATTTAATGCAAAATTTTTATAAAATATTTTGTTAAATAATATGTAAAATAATACATAAAATATTGTCTTTAGAAAAATTTAAAAAATATTTTTCTCTATTAAAAATTTTTAGCTTTTATAGCTAAAGCAACGATGACAACATAAATTTCACTCGATTTTCTAAACAAAGAATATTTAAATTTTAAAACCAAATTTAATATAAAATTTCAATTATCTTTATAGTGCTATCAATAAGCTAAAATAACAATTTATTGTTGCCTAAAGTTTAAGGCATATTTTAAAATTTAAAGTCAAAATTTGTTTTATCGCGCAAACATACATTTAAATTTTATGCTTTTGTGAGATAAATTTATCCTGCCAAATGGCTAATATCAACCTTAAAAGCTTAAATTTTGGTGTAAATTCTTTTTTTCTCAAAAGTGATTACAGGCAAAGAAAAAATATTATTTTTATCTTTTGATTATCAAAATATCAATATAATCGTAAAAATTTATAAAAGGACAATTATGGCAATTGAAAATGTATTAAGAGCGATTGAAGATATAAAAAATGGAAAAATGGTCGTCATGGTCGATGACGAGGACCGCGAAAACGAGGGCGATCTAGTCTTTTCAGCAGCTAGTAGTGACATGCAAAAGGTAAATTTTGCCATCACTCATGCAAAGGGCGTGCTCTGTCTTGCGATGGACGAGGCAAACGCCAAAAGGCTTGACTTGCCGCTAATGGTAGCCAAAAACACATCGAGCCACGAGACAGCTTTTACGGTTACGATCGACGCAAAAGACGCAACAACGGGCGTGAGCGCATACGAGCGCGATATGACGATCAGGCTTGCAGCTGATGCTAGCTCAAAGCCTGAAGACTTTGTGCGTCCAGGACACATCTTCCCGCTCATCGCCAAAAATGGCGGTGTACTAGTTCGCACAGGCCACACCGAGGGCTCGGTCGATCTTTGCAAGCTCGCTGGCGTTGCTCCGATGGCTTCGATATGTGAGATCGTAAAAGAAGATGGCACCATGGCAAGACGTGATTATTTAGAGGAGTTTTGCAAAAAATTTGGGCTAAATATGATCAGCGTTTCTGACTTGGTTGAGTATAGGCTAAGTCATGAAAGCCTCATAAGAGTTGGCGAAAAAAGTGACGTGATGATCGCAGACTGTGCTGCAGCAAGATACGATATCACCGATCACAAAGGCAAAATCCACTCAGCTTATATTTTTGGCGAGCCAAAGAGCAAGACAAATGTCAAATTTCAAAAGATCCTAGCCGATCACGAGCTTTTGAGCAGTCCAAAATACGATGAGCTTTTAAAAACTATCAAATTTCTAAGTCAAAATGGTGGAATTTTGATCTTTTTAGATAGTGACAACTCAAACACAAGTAAAGACTACGGCATCGGAGCGCAAATTTTAAATCACTTTGGCGTAAAAGATATCGAGCTTCTAAGCTCAAATAAAAATAAGGAATTTGTAAGCTTAGCTGGTTTTGGGCTAAATATAGTTGGCTACAAGGAAATTTAAAGGAGATAAAATGAGCGAAGAGGCACAACGCAAAGCCTTACAAAATCAAATTTGGAGCATCGCAAATGAAGTAAGGGGTGCTGTTGATGGCTGGGACTTTAAGCAGTATGTCCTCGGAACTTTGTTTTATAGATTTATCAGCGAAAATTTTACCGACTACATAGAGGCTGGAGATGAGAGCATCGACTACGCTAGCATGGGCGATGATGAGATACATGACGAGCAAAAAAAGGTCATCATAGAAGAAAAGGGCTACTTCATCTATCCTAGTCAGCTTTTTAAAAATGTCGTAAAAAATGCCTCAAATAATGAAAATTTAAATACCGACCTAGATCAAATTTTTAAAAGTATCGAAGGCTCAGCCGCTGGATTTGAGTCAGAGCAAGACATCAAAGGGCTTTTTGCTGACTTTGATACGACTAGCAACAGACTTGGCAATAGCGTCTCAGATAAAAACAGAAGGCTTGCTGCTGTTTTAAACGGAGTTGCTGGGCTTGATTTTGGTGACTTTAAAGATAACCACATCGATCTTTTTGGCGATGCTTATGAGTTTCTCATCTCAAACTACGCTGCAAATGCCGGCAAATCAGGCGGTGAGTTTTTCACTCCGCAAAATGTCTCAAAGCTCATCTCTGAGCTAGCCATGCACGGACAAGAAAGTGTAAATAAAATTTACGATCCAGCTTGTGGCTCTGGTTCGCTACTTTTGCAAGCTAAAAAGAGATTTGACAAGCATGAGGTAGAGCAGGGCTTTTTTGGACAAGAGATCAATCACACGACATTTAACCTTGCTCGCATGAATATGTTTTTACACAACATAAACTACTCTAAATTTCACATCGAGCTTGGCGATACGCTTTTAGACCCAAAGCTTCAGGATGATAAGCCATTTGACGCCATCGTCTCAAACCCTCCTTACTCTATAAACTGGATCGGCAGCGATGATCCCACGCTTATAAATGATGCTAGATTTGCCCCAGCTGGCGTGCTAGCACCTAAAAGCAAGGCAGACTTTGCCTTTATCATGCATGCCCTTAGCTATCTTTCAGCCAAGGGGCGAGCCGCTATCGTTAGCTTTCCTGGCATTTTTTATAGAGGCGGTGCAGAAAAGAAGATACGTGAGTATCTTGTAAAAGAAAATTTCGTCGAAACCATCATCGCCCTAGCGCCAAATCTCTTCTACGGCACATCGATCGCTGTAAATATCCTTGTGCTCTCAAAGCACAAAAGTGAAAACAAAACGCAGTTTATAGACGCTAGTGAGTTTTTTGAGAAAAGAACGAATAATAACGTTTTAACAAATGAGCAGATTAAAAAGATAGTAGAAATTTTTGCTAGCAAAGAAGAGATCGCTCACGTGGCTACATCGGTGGATAATGACACTATCGCCCAAAATGACTACAACCTAGCAGTTAGCTCCTATGTCGAGCCAAAAGATACACGCGAAAAGATAGATATAAATGAGCTAAATTTACAGATAAAAGAGACCGTGGCTAAGATATCAAATTTACGCTCGCAGATAGATGATATCATCGCGCAGATAGAGCTGGACGGCGAGAGATGAGTAAAATTTTTGATCTGATAAACGAGCTTTGTCCTGAAGGAGTGGAGTTTAGAGAGCTTGGGGAGATTGCGGATATTGTTAGAGGTCAAAGGGTTACAAAAGCGGAACTGCAAAATGATGGCAAATATCCTGTTGTAAGTGGAGGTATAAAGCCGCTTGGATTTTTGAATAAATTTAATCGTGAAGCTAATACAATAACTGTTGCACAATATGGAACTGCTGGATATATCAACTTTATTGAGGAAAAATTTTGGGCTAATGATGTTTGTTATTGTATTTTTCCGAAAAAAGAAATATCTAATAAATTTTTATTGTATTGCTTGATGAAAAATCAAGAATTCATATATTCATTAAGGACAAATGCAATTCCAGCTCATTTGCCACAAAAATTATTGAGTGAGATTAAACTCCCTGTGCCTCCGATGGAAGTGCAGCGTGAAATAGTCCGTATCTTGGACTCTTTTACTTCTGTTACAGAAGAATTGATGGCAAAACTTACAGCAGAGCTTATAGCTAGGAAAAAGCAGTATGAATTTTACCGCGACTTTCTTTTAAGCTTTGACGAGCTTGATAAAAATGGGGGAGGGTGCGAGCTAAAAATGCTTGGAGACATCGGAGAAGTTCGCATGTGTAAAAGAATTTTAAAGGAACAAACTTCTGTAAATGGAGAAATACCGTTTTATAAAATAGGAACATTTGGTAAAGAAGCAGATGCTTATATTTCAAAAGAACTTTTTGATGAGTATAGGTCAAAATATAATTATCCAAAGATTGGAGAGGTCTTGATTTCTGCAAGTGGAACTATCGGACGTGCTGTGATTTTTAATGGCAATGATGCTTATTTTCAGGATAGTAATATAGTGTGGATTGAAAATGATGAAGGTCAAGTTTTGAATAGATATTTGTTTTATTTTTATCAAATAGCAGATTGGAACATCGCAGAAGGTGGGACAATTAAGCGTCTCTATAATGACAACCTAAAAAAAATAAAAATCCCCGTCCCCTCACTTCAAACACAGCAAAAGGTCGTTGATATCTTAGATAAATTTGATACGCTTGTAAATTCTATAACTGAGGGCTTGCCACGAGAGATAGAGCTAAGGCGCAAGCAGTATGAGCATTACAGAGAGCTACTTTTAAATTTCAAACCAAAAATGAGAGCATAAGGGCGTAAAAATGATAGAGAGTAAAACCATACTTGAGTCTGAAAATTTCATCGTTTTAGATAAATATGAGAGATTGCCTCAGTCTTCAAGCTACCAAAGCGAAGCGGATATGGAGGATGAACTTATAGCCGACCTTGTAAAACAAGGCTATGAGTATAAAAAAGATATAAATTCTCAAACAGCACTTTTACTAAATTTAAAAGAGCAGTTAGAGAGGCTAAATAACGTTAAATTTAGCCCGTCAGAGTGGAAAAGGCTAGTTGAAGAGTATATCGATAAGCCAAATGATGGCATAGTGGAAAAGACACGCAAGATACAAGACGATCATATATATGACTTTACTTTTGATGATGGGCATATACAAAATATCTGCCTTATCGATAAAAAAGATATCGCTAAAAACAGCTTGCAGGTGATAAATCAGTTTGAGCAAACTGGCTCATCGCACAACAGATATGATGTCACTATACTTGTTAATGGCTTGCCGCTTGTGCAAATAGAGCTTAAAAAGCGAGGCGTGGCGATAAGAGAAGCTTTTAATCAAATACATCGCTACTCCAAAGAGAGCTTTAACTCATCAAATTCTCTCTTTAAATATTTGCAAATTTTTATCATATCAAATGGCACAGATACAAGATACTTTGCAAACACGACCAAGCGGGATAAAACCAGCTTTGACTTTACTATAAACTGGGCAAATTCAAAAAACGAAGCTATAAAAGATATAAAGGACTTTACAGCTACATTTTTGGCGAAAAATACACTTCTTAGCATACTAAGCAAATACTGCATCTTTGATACAAATAACACCTTGCTTATAATGCGTCCTTATCAGATAGCAGCGGCTGAGCGCATACATTGGAAGATAAATAGCTCGCACAATGCTAAATGCTACGCAAAGCCAGAGGGTGGCGGCTTTATATGGCATACGACAGGATCTGGCAAGACGCTAACTAGCTTTAAAGCAGCTAGGCTCGCTACGCAGCTTGAATTTATAGATAAAGTCTTTTTCGTGGTGGATAGAAAAGACCTTGACTATCAGACTATGAAGGAGTATCAAAAATTTTCAAAAGATAGCGTGAATGGCTCAGTTAGCTCAGCAGAGCTAAAGCGAAACACTCAAAAAGATGACGGAAAGATCATCGTAACAACTATACAAAAGCTAAACAATCTGATGAAAAACGAAGATGATCTAAGTATATATCAAAAAGAGGTTGTTTTTATATTTGACGAGTGCCACAGGTCTCAGTTTGGCGAAGCGCAGAAAAATTTAAAGAAGAAATTTAAGAAATTTTATCAGTTTGGCTTTACTGGAACGCCGATATTTCCTCAAAATGCCATCGGAGCAGAGACTACGCAAAGTGTCTTTGGAAGCTCGCTTCATGAATATGTGATAGTTGATGCAATTAGAGATGAGAAGGTGCTTAAATTTAAGGTTGATTATAACAACGTCGTGCCTAAATTTAAGAGCATAGAGACAGAAAAAGACGAGCTAAAGCTAAGTGCGGCTGAGAATAAAAGTGCATTTTTGCACCCTGAGCGTATCAAAGAAATTTCAGAGTATGTTCTAGAGAAATTTCATCAAAAAACTCACCGCTTAAACGCAAGTGGCAAGGGCTTTAACGCTATGTTTGCAGTAAGCTCGGTAGATGCAGCAAAGCTTTATTATGAAGCGTTTAAAAATTTACAAAGCAACAAAGAGCGAGCTTTGAAGATAGCGACGATATTTTCTTTTTCGCAAAACGAAGAGCAAGATATGGTTGGCGAGATAGCTGATGAGGGCTTTGAGCCAGAGGCGATGGATGTTAGCTCAAAAGAGTTTTTAAGCGGCGCGATAAATGACTACAATGCTTACTTTAAGACAAATTTTAGCGTTGATGGCGGGTCGTTTCAGGACTACTACCGAGATCTAAGCGAGCGCACAAAGAAGCAAGAGATCGATCTACTCCTAGTTGTGGGTATGTTTTTGACAGGATTTGACGCGCCTTGTCTAAATACGCTCTTTGTGGATAAAAATTTACGCTATCACGGGCTCATACAAGCATACTCTAGGACAAATAGAATTTACGGTGCCACAAAAACTTTTGGCAACATCGTGACATTTAGAGACTTAGAAAAAGCGACAGAAGATGCTATAACTCTTTTTGGTAAAGGAAGCACCAAAAGCGTCATACTCGAAAAAAGCTATAAAGAGTATATGGATGGCTTTACAGATGCGGTATCTGGCGAGGCAAGAAGGGGCTTTGTAGATGTAGTAAGCGAGCTAGAGGCGAAATTCCCTGATCCTACTAAGATAGAGACGCAAAAGGATAAGAAAGAATTTGTAAAGCTTTTTGGAGAGTATCTAAGGGTGGAAAATGCTTTGCAAAACTACGATGAATTCGTGGCTCTAAGGGCTTTGCAAGAGGTAAATTTAGACGATGAAAAAGCAGTTTTTGAGTTTAGGGATAAATTTGGCTTAAGTGATGAACAAATCAAAGAGATGCAAAGCATAAAAGTGCCAAACGCAAGGGCTTTGCAAGACTACCGTGGGACATATAATGATATAAGAGAGTGGCTAAGAAAAGAAAAGGCTGGA
>JAHADO010000037.1 GCA_018375265.1 Campylobacter concisus
AGCCTTTATTCTCAAATTGAAAATCAGACCAAAGCATTGTCGTCCTCCTCATCGTCAAACTCATTCAGATGAGGTCTATCGTCCAGAACACTCTGCATAAGACGTTGAATATCTGCCTCAAGACGCTCTTGAGAGACAGTCTCAGCACCAACATTTTCAACCTCGGCCATCTGCTCTTTATCAGCGTCAAGTTCGTTGTTATTCATGTTAATCATAGCTGCTGTCTCGCGTGCTTGCTGCATTTGTGTAAGCATACCAAATGCAGTTCTCATAATCATATTCAAAGGAGACCTCTCTTTTCTCTGTTGCTCTTCCTGTGCAACAATGTTTGGGTCACGATACTCGTTTAACTCATCAATAAATCCCATGTTCATCAACCCCATTAAAGATACTTATTCAATGTCTTAGAACCTGGATAAAAATCATCCTCGGTAATACCTTCGTTATATACATCGTTTTCTAAAACATTAGGCAGAACGCGTCTGACCTTTTCATCATCATCGGTCTCTATTGTTTTCTCAGCCTCTTCGCGAGCATTCTCTTCAATTTTTGACACATACAAACTCTTACGAATTTGATGGGACACATTACGCTGTGTATCGGTGAGACGACCTTGTCCGATATTTGCATCTGCACGAAGCATATCTTCTCTAAGATTCTCAACATTCTCGTCATAGGCATCTCGCTCAACGGTCTCGAATCTATCCTCGGTCTTTGGGCGAAAGCCAGCATCAGCAAGCTTATCTTTTTCTTGCTCATGCTCATCCATACCCTTTAGGTCGCGCAAACGCTCACGATACTCGCTCGAACCCATTTCAAGTGAAGCACCATCAGATTTAGCACTTGCATATTTCTTACCATTTACCTCAACATATGTTATATCACGACGTAATTTCATCATCTATCACCTTATCTCTCAAATTCATCACTATCTTTATGGTCACTAAACACTGACGCAAACTTATCAAAAGTTGATTGAACTCGCTTATTATAATCATCGTTCTCACGTTGCTCAATAACTTTATCACTAGCTTTCACAATATGAGCATCCTTTGGTTCGACATCATAACTAACGGTTTTAATCTTTTCAGCATTCACAAGTCTCTTCAATGACTGAGTAACTTCGGTTTGTGCAATGTCATCCCTTTTACCGATTCGCCTATCATTAATATTGTTCTCACCACGGTCTTCGTATTGAGCATACTGAACACCAAGCATAGTTGTCTGTACCTCTAAAATCTTATCCTCAATTTCCTTTTTAGACATACCAGCTTTTCTAAACATAGCAGCAGCACTATGTGTAACCTTCAAGATACCTTCGGTATCATAAGCAATGTTACTATGCTGAATATCAACACCGAAGTAAGTTTCTGCATCATCAGTCAATTGTTGGGAAAGTCGTTCATAAATACCAGCCCTCTCAACATCTTCAGGCTCATAATCGCATAGCTCTCGAGCAAGAACCATAGCGCTATGTGAGAAGAACATACCAATCTCTGACTTTCGACCTTTACCATCTTCTGGCTCTGGCTCCGCCGCAGCTTCTTTATCGGGCATCATATAATTTGCACCAATAAGTTTAGTAGCAACAGCAAGCTCAGTGGTAGCACCACCAAGCACGGCGGTTCTAAACATCTGATTGCCGCTCATACCATCTGCTTTGCCGCAATCAAACAACTGCTTATATTTATTATACTCTGTGTCATACAACTCTGTTGGGTTCTTTACCTCAACGCCACAGTCCATTCCACATGAATCAAACAAAGCATTAAGCATTGAGCTATAAGTTGTTTTAGAGGTCTCACCAATACCATCAAGCTCATTGGCACATCTATGTGCAAAATTATGAACAATATCAACGCCAACACGATTCGCAAGCTCATCCTCGCTCATTGGCTCACGTAAGCTCATAGTGCCTGTATAATTCTTTCCTTTTGCATCAACAAACTCACCGTTCCAGACCTCATGATAATAGCCCTCTGGCTTTAAATTACCATCCTCGTCTTTCACGTACACTGTCTCACGAACTTTCTTGGCTTTAGCTGGTCCAACACCATCATATGAAATCTCATTATATCGCTGTGCAACACCGATATCTTTCATAGCCATGCGACCAATAAAATTCTTCTCATATGCTCGCATATCTTCCATAGAAACTTCATCCTGAGCCATCAGTGTATGAAGCGTGTTCTCTGCAGCCTCATACTTGAGTTTAACATCCTCAGGAACATGCTTTCCATCACGCATTTCAACATATGCTTCACGAATTAAAGCCATATGAGCCAGCGCTGCTGTCTCAGCAGTAAATGGTAAGCAACCATTATTGGCACTGCGCAAATACTTATCACCGTGCTTTTTCAAAAACTTAGAAATACCACTATCTCCAAGCTTTCCACCCCTGGATTCAATCTCAGAAGCAGCGGTGTTGAGCACCGTACCAACACTTGTTTTCATAGTCTTTAACATGTCAGGATTACCTAAAGATAACCCAATAAACATAGAAGCTGCGGTCAGCAAACTCGATGGTGTGATACCGTCCTGCAAAGGACTCACACACATCATCAAAAGACGTCGCTGATATACCCTGTTCATACGACTCATACTGCGTTGCTGCTCGTCGCCCTGAGCGTCAAGCCATGCGTTACCTTCATTAGTAAAATTTACCATATCAAACTGGAGATTCTCAATACTATTATTGAGTTCATCCAATGTCTTTTGAACAGCGTCACCTTCATCATAATCATGACGCTTATTTTTCTCAACCTGCTTCATCTGTTTCGCACGTTGCCTCTGCTCACGGCTAGGAAACTTTAGAACAGGCGTTGTTTTCTTGAGTCTCATATAAAACCTCACTTCTTAAAGTGTGATATAATTATTTCAATTGTCAATATTATATCATATGCCAACACTTTTGTCAAGAGTTATTTATAAAAATATTAAAAAAAAATGGAGCCACATATATCAGCTCCATTTTATATCACTCAAATAACCCTTATTTAGTACTCGATAATATACTGCTTGTCGTCAACAACCGTGTCAATCTCAAGAACTTTCTTCTCATCAAAAGCCTCAGCAACGACGCTCTTATCACGACTTGTAGCCTTCACTAAAGTATCAAACGCATCAAGTCCCTCATCAACGTTCTGACGACTATAGTCAACACCAAAACCTAAAGATTGACTCGCAGACTTCTCAGCTTGATACTCCTTCAACCATGCAATATAATCTTTAGAAATCATTGCATAAGTCTTTTCATTCAAAGCAGGCTTACCACCAAGAACACTATCAGTAACGTCACCTTTTACAACGCGTACATCAGAGCCATCCAATGATTCATGCACACGCTCGCTAAATTGAGAAACAAAATCAGCCCTTGCGGCCTCAAGCTCTTCCATTGTAAAAGGTACATACGCACCATTATTAACTGCGTTCATATCATACTCAATCTCGTCAATACCAGACGAATATTCGCATTGAATGAGCGTGTTATAAACAGCATTATCCTCAGTAGACCACTTTTTGTCAAAGTCTTTAACATCCTGTGGCATCTTAGAAAAATCAAGGAATGAAGTCCTAAAATCAGATGATACGCTTCCAGGTACATACTTATCTAACTCAAGCTCTTGTGTTGCCTTTTTCCATGCTTGCCAATCTTCTTCCATCGCATATTTGCCGACACCAAAACTAGCAATCTGCGAACTAAAAGAAACATTGTTATCTAGCTCACAACCGCACGTATCGGCGTAAAACTTCTTCAGCTTATTCTCATAAGCCAAAGTAAAATCTGGATTCTTGTCTAACGCAATAATTCGCATATCTTTCAACGTGCTATAGATATCAACCCAATCATCAAACTTAAACTCATCTAACTGACTTTTCTCCTCGATAACTGAATCGATATGCATTGCGCATAAATCAGCATCGCTCATAAAATCGCTATCAACCATTTCCTCTGGGTCAATGGTATAATCATTATCTGTATCAAACATAAAACGTATCCTTTCTGCCAAAATGTTCGTATTGCATACTATAACATATATAAAACTATTTGTCAAGTACTTTTTTGAGGGTCTTAACAGGTGACCCGAAATAACACGAGCCACCTGCCAAACAACACTTAATTTTGATACTCTCCATCGCTCACAGCAGGATGTGCTTTATCAGCAACGTTCAAAGAAATTGCTTTCTGAGTACCGAGCTTACGCTCACGACCATCTTCGATGCTATCTTTCTTGACAAACGCTTTCATCTTATCAACATGGCTCATAACCTCTTCGTCATTCTCAAGACCATTGAAAGCAATAACATCTTTAACCTCTTGGACCTTCATATTGTTACGAACAACATAAGGAGCAAATTGAGAATTATACTTGCCCTCAAAGAGATTAGCCTTCTTATCAGCAAGCTCGACCAATGTCCCAAACGTTCCACCATAAGCAAGTTGGTCCATAGGAGTCCTAAAGCCGTTCTCCTTGTCCTCAATATTGAGCATCTTGCCGTTTTCATCAACTAAGTTCTGAGCAACAATATCAACCCATTCTTTGTTGATATCAACATTCAGACCACCTGCAGCGGTGCTTGTGGTATACATATCACTAAACGTTTGAACCCATGCGCCCTTGTCAGCCTGGACAACATTACCCTCATTGTCTCGCTCGGTCTTCCAACGACCCTTCTCGTCCTGTACAACACTCGCACCACGCCAAAGGTCACGAACAGGTCCCATAAGCATCTCATACTTATGTTTTGCCTCAGCTGCGTCGTGCTTAGATTGAAGAAGTGACTGCGTTACTGGGTAGGTAAGCTCAAGAACAGCTGTCTGGCACTTATTGCGAAGTGCTGCAACACCTCTCTGAGAGAATGAGCCACCAATACCAGTGCCGTGGCTTTTAACAGCGGTTGCGTCCATAACTTGCTGATGGTCAAAGCGTGTAGCTCTTGTGACAGTATTATCAACAATCTCGTCAAAATCGATGTCACCACTATCTTTGCCATCCACGCAACCAAGCCAGTTCATATAACCTCTGACCTTAGCGGTATTACCTTTAGCCCCCGTCTCAACACAAGACTTATACACAGACTCAACATGTGTTGCAACATCCTTAAAGCTCAATGTCTCAGTACCACACTCACCATAGAACGCATCACGATACAAAGCCGTAAGGTCCTCAACAGCGCGCTCACGTTTCTCTGCCAACTCATCTTGAGAGATAAGACTAATCTTTGCATCAGCCTCAAAGCCATTGATTTCCTCACGCATCTTCGAGAAACGCTCAGCAATCTCAGGTCTATGGTGCTCAGCCAGCTTAATGTCAAGAGACTCTTGCATAGCAAGACCGTAATTACCCGCCTCGCCGCTGCCATAATCAAGCAGATTAGCCTGTACGGAGAACAGTCTCTCAGCCTCACGCTTAGCCGCCTCGCTCTTCAGAGCAATTAAGCCGTAAGTATCTCCATCGAAGTCACCATCAAATGACTTATCCATTACTGGATTCAATGACAAACCTGTAAGGTTCTCATCAACCGTAACCTTCATATAGCGAACGCCACTATCGCGAAGAACTGGGTCACGCCACAGCAAAATGCTATCACCGTCTTTGACGCCAATTGCATCAGCCATTGCTCGACCGATACCGACGGTATCAATCTTCAACCTTGGGTCCTCGGTAACAATAGCAGTAGCTGAATTAGGCATGCGACGGCTCATAATGCCATCACGGAAAATATTGTGCTTACCTGCAAAATTACGAGCCTCAATATCACGAGCAATCTTATCATAGCGAGCCTGTGCACGAGCCGGCTTCTCCTCGACAATCTTCTCGTATTTCGCCCTATCTTTCTCGCTTAAATTCTTATCTTTAAGTTTCTCGACAGCGTCCCTATACTCACAAGCATCCATGAAAATACCCTCATACTGATGAGTATAGTCATGAGAAGAAGTAGTACCATCATCGAAAGACTGACCACTGCGAAGATAAGATGACAGAACAGGCATACCCCAAGTAATATTGTCCGTCTGACGCTGACCAACAGCCACCTTACGATGGACTGTGGTCGGCTTAACGTACACACCGTCTTTGCGCGTATAACCCTTGCGCTCCCACTCCTGCGCAGTATAAATAACATCAGTCTTACCGTCATTCAAAGGCGGCATAGCATCTCCTGTTGAGTAAGTAAGCTCAAAAGGAAGCTCCATAATGCCACCAGTACGAGCAATTAACTGAGCAAACTCAGTGCTCATACTCTTTCTATCAAGCACACCATTGTCTTTATACTGAAGCTCTGGCATCTCAATAACGCGTCTTGTCTCACCCTCATGAGGCTGGTATCCACGTCTAAACTCGCCTGTCTCAGAAATATCTAAGCCGCACGCAATAAGCATTTCGCGCATATTAGAAATAACGG
The DNA here is from genome assembly GCA_018375265.1 of Campylobacter concisus. Taxonomy (GTDB): domain Bacteria; phylum Campylobacterota; class Campylobacteria; order Campylobacterales; family Campylobacteraceae; genus Campylobacter_A; species Campylobacter_A concisus_AB. The sequence goes on from JAHADO010000037.1 coordinate 6,406, forward strand.
TCGTATTATTGCCATAGCACTCACGCATAATAGCTGAGGCACCTTTTGAGTTAAATGCCCATGCTAATTGAGCAGATGCTTTACGGCCATGTCCTTGGGCTAATTCCTCATCATCGTAGATGTGAGTCTTAGTGTCAGCAGACTTGTCCGTGATAATAATTTGCATCTGTCCCATTGCATCTTCGTGAACGTCACCGTTCACATCAACAAAGTCATGGCGCTCGCCGCTCATCATATCTCGAGCAGTACCAGCATTAAAACGAGATGGACCTGAGAACAAAGGCATCATAATGTCTAACTCAGGGTTCTCACGAACCATACGAACGATATTCAAAAGACCTTGCTCCTCAGCTTCTGCATCTGGCATATCAGGGTCAACAATAAGAGAAATAACACCCTTATTGCCGTGGCCATCGCTCAGCTTATCACCAACAACCAAAGACCTCATATAGCCATCACGGTTGCGCATCTTATACCCATCAGCAAACTTCTTAGTGACGACAAAACCATCGTCCATGTTCCAACCCTCAACCTGGGTCTGAACAATATTAACTGGGTCAGTTAATGCAGAAGCTTGCATAATGTTTGAAATGGTCATATTGATACGGTCAAATGGGTCATACTTTGAGTTAGCCATAAATGGGTGATTCATCAAAGCACAACGAGCATCCTTATTCTCAGAAGGAATAATATGACCATCAGCATCAACCTTAGAACCCTCAACAAGATAACGTAAGCAGCCTTGGTTCGTTGATGTTGCTGTGGTGGCAATAGGGTCGAAATAACCATCGGCTTCACTCGTGAGCCTTGCCATATTCCTTCCGCCAGTCAACACAAAAGCGTCGCCTGCGTTATCGTTCGCCATATCGACATCATAAGTGTTTGCCATATACTCCGCATGCGTAGTAGAACCATCACGCACGCTATTACTATAGCGAACACGAGAACCTGCTGTCTCAATAATAGCATTTAAGAAATCCTCAGGCATGCCTTGCTCAAGATATTGCTCCACAAAATCAACATCATATCTTTCGTCATAAAGATGACGATAGACATCGTTGACGCTTACTGGTGAGCCGACACCGACGCCCTCTTTAGCATTCAGCAAATCCTGACGAATTTGATAACGAATTCCCTCACGCATTGTCTGCTCGTAGCCACGAAGAAGCGTTCTCTCCTCAACACTCTTATTCTCTCCAGCTTTATCTGGGACAATCGTCGCAGTATATCCTGGCACAAACGCATAATTGTCATCAGCGTTAAAATTGGTACGTACAACACCATGCTCATCAGGAACAAAGATTTGTCCAATTTCGCCCTCAACAGCAATAACGTTTTTGCTATCAGCTGCCTCGCGCGTCGCTACGTTACCAGTGTAGCGTACAATGCCGTTGCTATCCATACGGATATCGTTCTCATCAAATGATACCCCGTTTGTCTTGAGTCCCGTAACAATCTCGTCATACATCTTCTTGACAAACTCATTGTCAATAGATGCCATAGGCTGAGCGCTTGCAAAATCAAACTTAACAAGCTGGTGCTTCACAGCATCAACATAAAAACCCTCGCCACGGACCTCATCGGCTCCAATATTCAACATACGCATTGCTTTAACAATATCTGCAGTGTTTCTTGAAACATTATATGCAGAGTCCTGATATTGTGCAACGCCAACAGGATTAAACCTCTTACCGTCACTATCAATATCATAATCACCAATGGTATCGTACATAAAATCTGAAGCATGAAGTCTTACGATATCCTCTGGATTATCGTCAACAGAATAAGTGTACTTCTCCATTTTATTTTTGTACTCTACGTAGCTTGCTGCATCGTTTGTTTCAAACTCTCCAGCCTCAGCAAGCATTTCTTTATACTCGTCCTCATTGACATCAGGACGAAGCAGAGTGTTCTTCTTGCCACTCAAAACATCAATATAACTTTGCTGAATAACGGCTAGGTCAGGGTTACCTGAATACTTAGGCTCCCAACCTTCTTCATCGTGATGTTCATTCCAATCAGCAATCAGCTCTTCGACTCCAAGCTCATACTCGAAGTTCTCACGAGCAGATTCAACAGCATCACGCAGATACTTATCAGCATCATCAACACTTGCCATCTGCGATGTCTCAGCGGAACGATGCGATGAATCCATAACAATGCGAAGCCTGTTATGATAACGCGTATCAGGCTTTCCATCATAACCATCAGCTAAGCCAACAGTAGCAACAAACTTATTGCCGCTCACATGATATGCAGCGTTCACATCAGTCTTTTTGCCACGAGTAACGCGGTCAATCGTCTGATACTCACCAACAGTCTCTAAGCCATCTTTACCATCAATAGGCTCGCCAAGCGCAAACTTGACCAAATCAAGAGCTTGCTTATTTGTTGGCTCGACAATAACTTTACTATTGCTGTTCTTATTAAACAATGTGCTTGAGTACAATACTGTTGCACCATTATCATATACTTTGCCAATATATGACTCATTACCAGGTCTATCGAGAATACGAATATCAATCTTCGTATCAAGAATATGAGCTTTAAGCTGACCAGTATTGATATCAGGCTGAATCTCAAACTCTCGACCCAT
>JAHADO010000038.1 GCA_018375265.1 Campylobacter concisus
TACCGAGATCGCTTTTAAGCCGCGAACCACTTCTATGCCCATTTTAAAATCCACATCTCTTATAGAAAAGATCGCCAAAGCGCCTTGTGCATAAACTTTTGGAGCAGCCACTGCAAAGCCTGTGTCGTAGGTCTTTTGCGCAAAGCCCATATCAGCAGCCATAAAGATATCAGCTGGGGCCGAGTTTTGTATCTGCGTGACAAGGCCACCGCTTGCGCCAAGAGTTAGGTTGATCTTAGCGTCTGGATGAAGCTTGTTAAACTCTTTTATAAGCTCTGGAAACGCATAGGTCGTATTTGCCGCTGCATAGACATTTACCTCTGCGCCAAGTGCGTTAATGGCAAGCAATGCTGCCACACATAAAAATTTAAAAACCTTTTTCATTTATACTCCTATTATGATTTGAGATGATTTTACTATCGCTATTAGCGTGTCGCCAACGCCTATTTGCATATCCATCGCGCTATCTTTTGTGATGATGGCAGTTAGGGTCTGCTCGTCGCTTAGTTTTAGCGTGACCTCGGCATTTACAGCGCCTATCTTTGCCTCGATGACCTCGCCTTTTAGCTGATTTTTAGTGCTTATTTTTATATCAAGATCTTTTGCAAGGATGACAGATGGCGCTTTAAAGATGAAAACAACTTTTTGACCCACTTTTAGACCTAAATTTTTCTCGCTTTCGACTGTTATGGTCGCTTCAAGCGTGTTGCCATTGCTTAGCTTTGCAGTGATCTCAGAATTTACAGCACCTCTGTTTATACTAACGATCTCGCATGAGAGCTGGTTTCTAGCGCTTAAATTCATACTCATTCTTTGTAAATTTATGATATCAACATCTTCAAAATCAACCTTTTGACAAATTTTTTGCAAAAAGTCCTTTTGTGTCTCGAGGATAGCGTCGTAAATTTTTATCAGTTTTTTGGCATATGGGCTAAGCTCTGAGCCGCTATTTTTCTTGTTGCCATCAGCTCTTATGATGAGAGGCTTGCTGCTTTTGTTGTTTATCGTATCTAAGCAGTCCCAAGCGTTTTTATATGATATGCCAACAACCTCAGCCGCTTTTGTGATGCTTTTTGTCTCTTTTATCGCCTTAAGTAGCGCTATATGCTTTGCTAAAACCTGCGTATCTTCGCCCAGAAATAGCTCTAAATTTATATCTGCTTTCAAATTTTTAACCTCTAAATATATAATAATAATTTGCAAAGTATATCTAATTATATTAATACAAAAGCTTAAATTACAAATTTTCTTTAATTTCTTGTAAAGTTTCAAGAGGATAAAATCAAGCTGTAATTTATAAATAAATTTTAAGGTTTTATGATGAAATTTTTGCTTGCTATCTTTTGTAGCCTGCTTTTAGCCTGTGCCAGCGCTGACCTGAACGCAAACAGTGAAAAAGATGATTTTGATGTTGAGTTTGAAGCAAAGAAAGATGTTTTTGACCCACTTAGTGGCTACAACAGAGTGATGACAAATGTAAATGACTTTATCTATATAAATATGCTAACTCCAGTGGCAAAAGGCTACGCTTATGTCGTGCCAGCCACAGCTAGAACGATGGTTGCAAATTTCTTTGACAACCTACTTTTCCCAGTGCGTTTTGTAAATAACCTGCTTCAGTTTAAATTTCAAAACGCCGGCGAAGAGACTTTGCGATTTTTAGCAAACACGATAATTGGCTTTGGAGGGCTAACAGACGGGGCAAAATACTATGATCTAAAGGCTCACAACGAGGACTTTGGACAGACCCTTGGATACTGGGGGCTTGGAAGCGGCTTTCACATCGTTTGGCCACTTATCGGACCATCAAATTTAAGAGATACTGGAGGCCTAGTTGGCGACTATTTTGCCGATCCTATCAGCTACGTAGACCCTATGCTTTTATCGCTTGGTATTATGTCTTATAGGACGTTTAATAGCTTTTCACAAGATCCAACCGCTTATGAAAAGCTACGCAAAGACGCGATTGACCTATATCCATTTTTACGCGATGCTTACGAGCAAAGACGCGATAAACTTATCAAGGAGTAAGTATGAAAATTTTAAAAATTCTTGCAGCGATTTTACTTTTAGCAACTAGCCTTTTTGCTATGTCAAAAGAGCAGATAAAGCCTGAAATAGAGGCAAAAACTGTTAAAGTGATCGAAGTTTTAAAAAATGCAAATTTAGATGACAAGGCAAAGACAAAAGAGATATTTGCTCTGCTTGATCCACTATTTGACTACAAACAAATGGCAAAGATCAGCCTTGGCAAGCGCTACAACAGCCTAAGTGCTGACGAGCAAGCTAAATTTGACGCTGCATTTGAGCAAAAGCTAAAAAGCTCATATATCGATAAACTCTTAGGCTACAAAGACCAACAGATACACATCACTGGAGAGAGTGAGCCTCAAAAAAATAGATACTGGCTCACATCTGAGCTTATAAATGACGGCAAAAACTATGAATTTATCTATAAATTTTACGATGCAAAAGAGCGTGGCTGGCTCATTTATGACCTTGATATTGTTGGTGTAAGCATCATTCAAACTTATAGAAGCCAGTTTGGCGACGTGCTAAACAATGGCGATTTTAATACGCTTTTACAAAAACTAAACGAAGCGGTTTTGCCTGATCAAAACAAAACCAATCCTTAATGCGACAAATTTTTAAATTTATCATTGCCAAAAACAAGCTTGTTATCTCGCTTGTGCTAGTTCTAAGCGTAGTTTTTGGCTACCTTAGCACAAAGCTTAGCATCGATGCTTCGGCTGAGACCTTACTGCTTGAGCATGACCCAGATCTAAAAGCCTATAGGCAGATCGCAAAGCGCTACGACTCGCCAGGGCTTTTGGTGGTCGCTTTCACCCCAAAAGATGATCTTTTTTCACCTAAAAATTTAGAGCTTATTAAAAATTTAAGCGACGAGCTAGCCAAAAACGATATGGTTAGCAGCGTTATCTCTATCTTAAACGTGCCACTTCTAAATAGCGTAAAAGGTGGAGTTACAGGCATCTTGGATCACACGCCAACGCTAAGCGATAAAGATATAAATATCTCAAAAGCAAAGCTTGAGTTTGCAAAAAGTCCTATTTATAGCGGAAATTTGATAAGCAAAGATCTAAAAACCACAGCGATCGCGCTAAATTTAAAGCAAGATGATAAATTCAACGAGCTTTTAAATGAGCGAAATTTACTTAGTCAAAAAGAGTCAAACGGCACTATCACGCAGGCTGAAAAAGAGAAATTTAAAGCGCTTTTAGCGGAGTTTAAAGCCTACCGTGATGAGCTTAGAAAGAGCGATCACAAAAACCTTGAAGCCATAAAGGCAGCCATCGCTAAATTTAACGCAAACGATGAGCTCTTTTTGGGCGGCGCAAACATGATCGCTGATGATATGATAGGCTTTATAAAGAGCGATCTTTTGGTTTATGGCCTAAGCGTTTTAGCGCTTCTTAGCTTTAGTTTGTGGCTATTTTTTAGGCAGCCAAGATGGATCATCTTGCCGATGTTTATCTGCGCGGTAAGTGCTGTTTTTACGACTGGAATTTTTGGTATGTTTAGCTGGGAAGTGACGGTCATTAGCTCAAACTACATCGCACTTCAGCTCATCATCACCATCTCAACAGTCATCCACCTAGTCGTAAGCTACCGAGAATTTTATGCAAAACACCCAAAATACAGCCAAAATCAGCTCATCTATCTGACACTTCGTGACAAATTTTCTCCATCTTTTTGGGCGATATTTACAACGGTTATTGGCTTTAGCTCATTAATGAGTGCCGATATAAAGCCAGTTATTATGCTTGGTATTATGATGAGTGCGGGTATTAGCGTTTCACTTGTACTCGCATTTTTATTATTTGGCGCGGTAAATGCAAATTTAAAGAAGCTTGCCCCTGTTAGAACATTTGAAAACAGCTTTAAATTTACAAAATACTGCGCAAATTTAGCCCTAAACTCAAGAAAGATCATCTACGCAGTTTGCGTGCTAGTCGTCTGCTTTGGCGTCTATGGCATAAGCAAGATAAAGGTTGAAAATAGCTTCATTGGCTACTTTAAGGAGAGTACGCAGATCCGCCAAGGCATGCAGATTATCGACACAAAGCTTGGTGGCACGATCCCAGTTGATGTGATAGTGAAATTTAAAGAGATCGAGCCAAAACAAGAAAAAAGTGATGAAAAAGACGACTTTGAAAGTGAGTTTGAAAACGACGCAAAGAGCGCGAAATACTGGTTTAACAGCTATCACACAAGAGTTGCAGAGAAAATTCACGACTATCTAAAAGAGCAAAATTTTGTAGGTAACGTAAGCTCTCTTGCAACGCTCATAAAAGCGATAAAAGAGCTAAATAACGGCGTTAGTGATGATTTTTTGCTAGCTGCGATGTATGAGAAGCTACCACTTGAGTATAAAAAGATCTTGCTAAGCCCTTATGTGAGCGTCGAAAACGACGAGCTTAGATTTAGCCTAAGGATCGTTGATAGCGATCCAAAGCTTAGACGAAATTTATTTCTAAAAGAGCTTAGAGAAGGGCTTTTAGAGCTAACCAAAAACGATAACGTAAGCATCGAAGTTGTCGGCATGATGGTGCTTTATAACAACATGCTTCAAAATTTACTTAGCTCGCAGGTTGATACATTTGGACTAACGGTTGCGATACTTTTTGTTATATTTTGCTTTGTTTTTAGAAGTATCAAGCTAGCGACCATCGCCATTGTTTCAAATTTGATCCCGCTTTGCACCCTTTTTGGCGTGATGGGATTTTTTGGCATTCCGCTTGATGTGATGAGCATTACGATAGCGGCAATTAGTATAGGCATCGGCGTTGATGATATCATCCACTACATCCACCGCTTCAAAGAGGAGCTGCTTACAAAAGATGTTTTTGAAAGCATCAAGGCTGCACATGCTAGCATAGGATACGCGATGTATTACACCTCATTTACCATTTTCCTTGGCTTTAGCGTGATGATAACTAGCAACTTTATACCGACTATTTATTTTGGTCTGCTGACCGATCTTGTTATGGTATTTATGCTGCTTGGCGCGCTCATTATCTTGCCAAGTTTGATAGCAAGCTTTGTGAAAAAGCGCGAGGTATAAATTTATTTGATAACTTTGATAAACGAATAGACATCAGCCACGCCATCAATGTGCTTAGCGTACCAAATGGCGTGCTTTTCTTGCTCGATGCTATCTACCACACCGCTAAAAACAACGTCACAGCCAACGATGCTAACACGCACATTTGTGCCCTCAACGACGCTATCTTTAAAGAGATTTTGCTTTAAATTTGCAAGAATGCTTAGGCTATCGCACGGATACTCGCTCTTTTTTACCCTAAGATAGGTGTAAATTTTTCGCACTCCGTCTGTGCTTTTTGCAAGCTCAACTAGCTTATCTCCTAGCTCTTTGCTATCAACAAGCCCTATGAGATAGGCATCGCCATAAAAGACCTCTATCTCGATGTCGATGTTGCTAAGCCCTTTTGAAAACAAAATTTTGCTTTGTAGCTTGCTTTGGATAAATTTATCACGTGAGATCGAGTAGATGCCGCGCTTGTCGCGAGAAATGGAGTATGCGTCATATACATTTAGCGGCGCTGTTGCTGGAGTGAGGACTGAGGAGCAAGAGCTAAAAAATAAGACCAAAAATGCAAAAACGCTAAATTTAGAAATCATAAATCCTTTTGTAATTTCAAAAAGTTTATAGAAAATGGGCTAAAATTTATCTAAATCTGCTAAAATAACACACACGGAGGATAAAGTAATCTGGTGATGCTCACGGGCTTCAAACCCGATGACTGGGCGGTTGACCGTCTGGTGGGGAGTTCGATTCTCTCATCCTCTCGCCACTTTTACTTCTTTTAATTTCTACTTTTTAAATGATTTTTTTGATTTTAGGCGCAGTTAGCTAGTAAATTTTAAAAATAATTGTGTGATTTAAACAACCATCTTTAAATTTAAAGTTTAAATTTTTATATCCAAAACGTGCGGTTCTTCGCTCTCTTCTTCGCTATCAAGCTCGTCTTCAAAGACCTCTTCATCTTTGGCTTTTGCGTTTTGTTCTTCGTTCTCAAACTCGCTCGCCTCTTCTTCGCTCTTTTGACGCTCGTGCTCTTTTTCAGGGTCTATTTTATATGACTCCTCCATCGGACGCACCTCTTTGATCTCCTCGTTTTGCTGGGTAGCTAGCTCAGATGCCATTAGCGCTTGCATGTCAAAGCGTGCTTGCTGGTTTGCATGCACCTGTGAGACGACTGGGGCGTTTTGGTTGATGAAGTTGCTGTTTCCTAAAGGTGTTACCGCCATTTTTAGCCTTTATTTATGATGATCGTTTTGTAGTTTGTGTAAGTGACATTTGCGCCATTTTCGCGCCTTAAATTTTCGCGTTTGGTGTAATCCACCTCGTATCTACCAGCCCCTTTTACGCTAAACTCCATGCAAAATTTAGCAGCCATTTCTAGCACGTCCTCTGGCACTTTGCTCTTGTTCGTTTTTATGATGACGTGAGCGCTTGGGGCGTCTTTTAGATGAAGCCAGATGTCGTCTTTTTTGGCAAGATCAAGCAAATTTATATTGCCTTTTTCGTTTCTGCCAACTAAAATTTTAAACTCTCTAACATAGAAAATTTCAGCATTTTCGCTCACATCTTTTATCTGACGCTCTCTTTGTTTTGCCTTGTTTTTTGGGCTTAAAATTTCAAGCTCGTAAGCACTTTTTGCCTCTTTTAAAAGCGACTTTAGCCCTTCATAAAACTCGATCTTTTCGCTTAAATTTCTCTTTTCTATCTCCACGCCAAGGGCTTTTGTGCGAAATTTCTTTGACCTTGCGTAAAATTCATTTGCGCTATTTTTTGGCGTATCGTTAAGAGTTAGTTTTATCTCATTGCCGTCAAAATCTTTCAGGCAAATTTCTCTCTCATAGCCTTTAAAATTTGCCAAATTTGCAAGCAAGAGCGTGCCGTAGTTTGCAAACTCCTCGCTCTTTTTCATAAGCTCATCTTTATCTTCAAGCGAGTTTAAAATTTCTCTCATACTATCTATCTTTTTTTGCACGCTAGCAAGCTTTGCCTCTTTTAAGCTAGCTATCCTAGACTCGTTTATCCTAGCCGCTTCGCTTCTAAAAAAGGCCTCAAAGTTGGTTATAGGCTCGCACGGCTTTTCTTTTATAGCGATGGCTGGCAGCTCTTTTAAAACCTCGCCGGTTTCTATCTTGCGGTAGCTATTGTCAATATGTCTTAGCGCCTCGATGATAATGTTGTTTTCATCAGTTATCACGGCGTTTGTAAAGCGGCCAGTAAATTCAAGATAAAGGATGAAATTTTCGCTTTTATATGAGCCACTTTGCGTGCAGGTAAATTTTAAAATTCTATTGTCTTTTAGGCACTCGACGCTTTTTATATGCGAGGCGTTAAAGCGCTTTTTTAGGACATTATCAAAGGGTGCTTGATAAATTTTCACCTCTTTTAGCTCATCGTCTTTGTAGATCGCAGAGTTTGACTTATTTAGATCAAAGATGATCTTTTCACCGCTAAATTCAAGCATAATAGCCATATCGCCTAGGCGTTTTGCTTGACTTATCTTTTTAAATTTCGATAGATAATCTGCTATTTGAACCAAATGTGCGTACTTCATGCGGGGATTATATCAGAAATGTTGCAAAAATGTTTTAACAAAGGGTCCTAGCAAGCTCGCTAGGACCAAAATCTCTAAAATTTGTTTTTAGCGACCTCTTTTACTATGTGATCAGCTATCTCATCAACCTCATTTGTGGCTTTGTTTGTTTGGTTTGCCACTTCAAGATTTTCTTTTGTTAGGTTGTCGATGTCGGCAACTAGCGTGTTTATCTGAGCGATCGCTATGGTTTGCTCATTTATCGCCGCACTCATATCATCGATGTTTTGAGTTAGGATATTTGCATTTGCTTCGATCTCACCAAGGCTTTTTTGAGTGCGCTCAGCTAGGCTTCTAACCTCATCAGCCACCACCGCAAAGCCCCTGCCATGCTCGCCTGCACGTGCTGCTTCAATAGCTGCGTTAAGGGCTAGTAAATTTGTCTGATCGGCGATGTCGTGGATGATGGTGATGATATTTTTTATCTCCTCAGACTGCCTTTTGACATCATCAGATCTTGCATTTACCTGCCTCATAGACGCACTCATTTGCTCAACCGCAGCCGCACCCTCAGAGAGCGAAGTCGCACTCTTGTTTGCTTTAGTCGTTAGCTCTTGCATGTAGCCTTTTAGCGCCTTTGCGCGGTCTTCTAGCAGTTTTGCGACATCTTCATTATTTTTTAGCATCTGCGCGATCTTATCGCCAAGTGCGTCGATGCCTTTTGCGATGACGCCATCGTCGTTTATCCTGGCAGTAAAGTCATTTTTAAAGTAAATTTCTAGCGCCTTTAAGATATCGTGCTCATTTGAAGCGATATTTGTCTTTAGTGAGTCGCGTAGATCGCCAAATGCCTCTTTTAGCTTTAGCAGGGCTTGGCTATTTGTCGTCGCTTCAAGCGTCGCTCTAAAGTCGCCACCTTTTATCTTGCTTACAAATTCTTGCGTTTTAGCTAAAAATTCGCGCTCGCTGTTTAAATTCTCTTTTGTGCTCTCTATGTTTTCGTTGATGATGCTAGCCATAACGCCTAGCTCGTCGCTTGTTTTTAGCTTGATAGGCTCGACGTTTGAAGTTTTGTTGTTTATAAATTTAAAGACCTCGATTAGCCCATTTTGTATCGTTAAAACTGGTCTTAAGAAGTATCTAACGACCACGATGATAGCGATGATGACTGAGATCAAAAATAGGCTAAACATCAAAATTTGCTTGTTTGAAGCACTTTGAATTTCAGCCACAAACTCATCAGCATCAGCCACTATACAGACGTTCCAGCCAGTTAGCTTTTGGTTTTGGCAGTAGATGACGTTTCTCATACCGTTATGGAAAAATA
>JAHADO010000039.1 GCA_018375265.1 Campylobacter concisus
TCGACGTTACGTGGCTAAAACTTGGTAGGCATCTGCGCTTGCTTGAAGGCGCAAAAATGATAATAGGACGTGATGAGAGTGATAATAACGCACTTTTGGCCCATCCAAATGATAAATTTGAGCAGGTTAAATTTAAAGAGAGCGATGACATCGTGGGAGCTGTTAGCTTCATAAGCAAAAACGCTAGCAAAGCCGACAAAGAGCTTGCTGCAAGGCTCGCACTTGCTTATACAAAAGCTAGCAAAGATGGTAAATTTGACGTTTTTGTAGATGGTGAGAAATTTAACATCGCAAGAGAAGATAAAGAGCTAGCACAAGAGTTTTTTGTGAAGTAAATTTATACACTTAAAACACCATTTTCTTTTTAAAATTAGAAAAATATATTTTAAAAATATTTGATATTAAGCTAAGCATATATAATATTACATATAAAATATAAAAAAATATATTTAATAAATTTATAAAGGAATAAATAATGAAAAGAATTTTCATCACTTTTTTATCGCTGCTAATGGCATCTATGCTAAATGCAGCCCAGCTTAGAGAGATCAAAGATATCTCTGGTGACATCGTCAAGGTCCCTGTAAATGTGGAAAAGATCGCTACTCTTTGGTATGCGAACAACCAGATCGTTTTGATGCTAGGTGGGGCTGATAAGATAGTAGCGACGACTGATCTTATCAAAAATAATAAGTGGTTTGCGCATGTGTATCCTAGAATTTCAAGCATACCAAATGGCGTAAATGGCAAGAGTTTGCAGGCTGAAGAGCTAGTCAAACTAAATCCTGACATCGTTATAGCTGCTGATAAAAACAACAAAGAAGAGCTAGTTAAAAATGGCTTTACCGTGCTTTATCCGTCATTTACAAATCACGCTAATATGAAAAAGAGCGTATCTATCATGGCTGAAGTCATAGGTGGTGACGCGCCAAAGATAGCTAAGAAATTTAATGAGTATTTTGACGGCAACCTCAAAAGAGTGCTAAGTAAAACAGATAAGATTGCTGAGGCAGATAGACCAAAAGTGCTTCACATAGCTGATGGTAAGAACTTGCTTAAGGTTGATGGCACAAATACGATCATAGATGAGTGGATAAGAGTTGCAGGAGGGCAAAATGCGGTTTCAAAAGCTGGGAATATGCTGGAGCTTAATGCCGAAGAGATCATAAAGATAAACCCAGACGTGATCATCATAGGCAGAGCCAAAGCGCCAGAAATTTTAAAAAAACTATATGAAGATCAAGTCTATGCCGGCACAAACGCTGTCAAAAACAAAAAAGTCTATGTAAATCCAGCTGGCGTATTTAGCTGGGATAGATACGGCGCTGAGGGGGCTTTACAAATTTTATGGGCGGCAAAGACCTTGCATCCTGAGCTTTTTAAAGATGTGGATATAGCGGCTGAGACAAAGAAATTTTATAAAGAATTTTTACACTACGACCTAAGTGACAAAGAGGTTGGCTACATTTTAAATGGGCTAGACCCAGAGGGAAAATAGAAATTTATAGCGAGTATAGTTACGATGTTAGAGCTTTTAGGTTATTTTTATAATTTTTAGTATTATTTTAGGTATTAAATAAAGGATAAAAATGCAAACCATACAAGCAAATTTCACAGCTAGCATAAGCGAGCTAAAAAAGTCTCCAGCTCAAATTTTAAAACAAGCTGGAGATAATGTTGTAGCTATACTAAACCACAATGTCCCTAGCGCATATCTAGTGCCTAGTGCTATCTATGAAAAATGGCAGAGATAATAGAATAGTATCATTTAAGTAAAACAGTAGATGCTGTTTTAGCAAGTGATGAAAAACCACTAAAAGTAAGTCTAGATGAGATATGAGTTAGAATTTTGCTAAGCGTAAAAAAAGAGGCCTTTATAAAAAAAATTAAAATATTTGCTATCTAATCTTTTAATAATAGAAAATTTAACAATAAGCAAAAGAGTAAATTTACTGAAAGCATTTTGCAAAAATTTAAAAAACTGTACCATACTTTTAGAAAATTTTAAAAAAAGGGAAACTGCAAAAAGGGCAGTTAAAGTATCGATAAGTAGGACATCAATGGTGTCACGGGGGAGACTTGAACTCCCGACCTCCGGCTTATGAGGATTTTTTATATGAGCTCCTAAAAGCCTGAAATACGCACTTTAGACGATTTTTTGCTTAGTGATTACATAAAACTGTTCCATTTTTGACCGGTTGGCTATTAAATATGGGACAACACTTAAGGGAGCGAAACGGTATATATTACTACCGAGCCACACTTGCTCCAAGCATTAGAAAATTTTTTAACGAAAAGCGAGAAATTTGCTTCTCCACATCCACTAATCTCTTGGAAAAAGCCAGAAAAAGGGCTAAAATTCTAGATAACAATCTTTACCTGATAAAAAGGGCGGTTCACATGAATCTTAGTGATAGCATAATCCAATCTTTTGTAAATTCGTTTATGAAAGTAAAGCTTAGTAAGAGCATCAAAGAGCACTCTCTTCTTAATAAGAAGATGGATGTAGAATTTCTAAATGCGCTCAATGACTACTTTAAACAAAGTTTGATAGATGGCGATCTACCTCAAATTTTAATTAAGGATATAAGCAATATCGCTAACACTGCTGGCGCTCTTGGTAGCAAGGATAAAGAAAACATAGGGCAAACTCTTTTAGAGAAGAACATACTAACACTTAACTATCTTGTATCAAAGCTTGAGAAGAGCAGCGTGCTTTTTGATGACAAGCGTGAACACTGTTTTCTCGAAGATGATTCTAGTGATAACTTAGCCAAACATGCCAAACCTAGTTCGTTTGACGTTAAGGACATAGCTTCATTTCAAGAAAATATAAAAGAGCTTGAAGATGGCGGCTGTTTGCCTATTACAGATGGGCAGCTTAAGGCTATGGCTCAGAGGATTAGCGAGACGGTTTATGCCATACTAGATCAAAAGTATGGCTCAACTTCAAATTTAAAGCTAGTAAGAACAAAGAATAGCCATAGAAGCATGGAAGATATCATATTGGATCCAAATCCACCAAAAAATATCAAGATAAAATTAGATGACGATAGTAGCTTTAGTATTTTTAATCCTAGCGCCCAAGTAACACAAGAGTATGAGATCAGACAAGCATTGCAAGCGACATCTAGCTCTAGCAATAAATTCTCAGCTTTAAATTTAGAAGATCAAAAGAGCTTAAAGGATGCATTCGAGATATTTGAGACAAACACTAAAAGAGCTGACAAGTGGTCGCCAGATACGCAAAGACTAGTTACTGGCGTAAAAAAGCTCTTATTTTTATACTTTAACGAAGATACGCCAGTTTATAGGATCACGAGAGATAACTTGCTTGAATTTAGAGATCTTCTTTATAAAATTCCAACTAAGCTAGCTCAAAAGAGCAGGTATAAAGATAAAAGTTTATCTCAGATACTTAAGCTAGGAGAAAATGACGATAAACTCTCTGAGCCTACTATCCAAAAATATATGATAAGGGTTATTCAGTTTTTTAACTACTGCTTTGATAGCGGCTATATAAGTAAAAGCATAACTGCAAAAATGAATGTCAAGATAGACATAGACCCTAGCGAAAGGGCAGTGCTTCCATACGAAGCATCAGAAGCTAGAAAGATCTTTGAGATAGTAACTAGTATCAAACAAAGTGGTAAATCACCAAGTTCAAGGATAGAGGCTAGTGAGCTCTACTACGTCACAATGATAGCTGCTTATAGTGGCATGAGGATAAAAGAGATCACACAGCTTCATAAGGAAGATATAGCTTTAAAAGATGGGATTTACTGCTTTAACATAAACACAAATGATGGTAAAACCACCAAGACCAAAAACAGCATTAGGTTTGTGCCTATTCATAGTAAGCTCATAGATCTAGGTCTGCTAGAATATGTTAATAGCAAGAAAAGCGGAAATATATTTAAGGTAAGCAATAAGGACTTCTCTGAAATTTTTAGAAGCCAGATCCAAAGAAAGTTTATAGACAAAGACTCTAAAAAGACCTTCTACTCTTTTAGGCACTACTTTATAGACTATCTAGTGCAACGCGAGGTAGAAGCTAACCTTATAGCCCAGATAGTAGGACATGAAAAGCAGTATAAAATTTTACTAAACACTTATGCCAAGCCTATTAATGCAAACACACTAAAGGCTAAAGTAGAGATGGTATCGTATGATAATGAGTAGGGATAAATTTCAAAGCATAAACTTTTAAGACTATCTTTATATCTTATTTAGTATTATTTTAGGTATTAAATAAAGGATAAAAATGCAAACTATACAAGCAAATTTTACAGCTAGCATAAGTGAGCTAAAAAAGTCTCCAGCTCAAATTTTAAAACAAGCTGGAGATAATGTCGT
The DNA here is from genome assembly GCA_018375265.1 of Campylobacter concisus. Taxonomy (GTDB): domain Bacteria; phylum Campylobacterota; class Campylobacteria; order Campylobacterales; family Campylobacteraceae; genus Campylobacter_A; species Campylobacter_A concisus_AB. Next base: position 4,357 of record JAHADO010000039.1, read on the forward strand.
AGCCATACTAAATCACAATGTCCCTAGTGCCTATCTAGTACCTAGTGCTGTCTATGAAAAAATGACAGAGATAATAGAAGAGTATCATATAAGCAAAGCAGTAGATGCCGCTCTAGCAAGTGGTGAAAAACCAGTAAAAGTAAGCCTAGATGAGCTATGAGTTAGAATTTTTGCCAAGCGCTTTAAAAGAGTGGCAAAAGCTTGACAATAGCATAAAAGTGCAGTTTAAAAAGAAGCTAAGTGAGCGTCTAGAAAACCCAAAGGTTGCTAAAGACAAGCTACGAGGCTATGAAGATGTCTATAAGATCAAGCTAAGAGATGTCGGCTACCGCTTGGCGTATCAAGTCAAAGATGACGAGATCGTAGTATTGGTGCTAGTTGTCGGCAAAAGAGAGAACAACGAAGTATACGAGATGCTAAAGGATAAATTTAACTAAGCATAAAGCTAGACTTTAGTTATCTGTAATTTGCTAGTAACTAATTTTATGTTATTAGCTTGTCCTATCTAAAGTGCTATTTTATGATGAGTATAACCCCTATAAATTTATTATTTTATTTTCTTAATTTCATACCAGATTAAATTTCTAAGAGAAATTTAAAAGCTACAAAAATTATATTATATATTTCATAGTATTTTTAAAAAACACGCATTTTAGCGGCCTGAAGCCTACCGAATTCCTTGTTTTAGGCTGTGAAATTTTATAAAATAACCTTGAAAGATATTTAAAGAGCAAGTCTGCCAAAAATTTTATGACATAGGATTTTTGAGTGGCTTCTTCTTGGATTGGGAGTAAATTTACGTGAGTTCTGAAAAGATAAAAAAACGCAAGGTAACCAAAGTCATAACTAAAAGACTTAGGCTAAGTAATGCAGAATGGTTGGTGATTAATAATAAATTACAAGAAAGTGGCCTAACTTTCTCAAAATTTGCCCTAAGAGCTATGTTGTCTAAGCAGATTTATGCACCAATTATAAGGGAACTTCTAATTGAGCTATCTAGACAAGGACAAAACATAAACCAAATAGCCACCAAATTAAATAGTGGGCAAAGCCTAGATAGAGTTGGTATTGAGATCATAGCCGACGATAATAAGATCTTACATAAAATTTATGAAATATTGGGTAAAAAATATGTTTCTTGATTCGCCTTGTATCAATACAAATAAAGGCACTAGTGATGCTAGTTAAATTTCTTCGTACTTATACTGGTGGTGGCCTTGGGAGCATAAATTATCTTTTAAATGAGAGAAAAGCTGCTGGAACAGCAAGAGTTATAAAAGGTGATGAAAATTTAACTAGAGCTATTATAAAAGGCATCACCTATAAACAAAAGACCTGTTTTGGTGTTTTATCATTTGAGGAGAAGTATGATTCTCTGACTGAGGAGCAGAAGTTAAAAATTATCAATGAATTTGAAGATGCTCTTTTGGGTAAGTATATGCGCGAGCGTACAAATGTATTATGGGTAGAGCATTCAGACAAGAATGGTCGACTTGAGTTAAATTGCCTTATCCCAAAGTTGGATCTTATAACAGGTAAATCATTTAATCCATATTTTGCCAAATATGATCAAACTAGAATCGATCTAATTAAAAAGATCATTAACGATGAGTATGGACTATCAAGTCCAGATGATCCAGCAAAAGAGCAAACTATATTGTCTAGCAAGAAAAACATCAATCATTATAAAAATTTGGAAGAGCTAGATCAAAAGCTGCACGATCTGGTTAAGCAAGGCTATATTAAAAATAGAGACCACATGATTGAACTTCTTAAACAAAATGGTATCGAAATAACCAGGATCAACAAAAAAGGCATAACGATCATACTGCCTACTAAAAAAACAAAAAATCGTCTAAAAGGAGGAATATACGATGCAGACTTCACAAGTACTCGAAGACTTGGGGAGCTCAGCGAAAGCTCAAGCAGAAGAATTAGAGAATTTCATCATAGAAACACACAAGCAGAGTGCAGAGAAAATAGGCGAAAACTTGATGAGCTTATTGCAAAAAGAGATAGATTTAATCAAGAAAGATATGTCAAAAGAACTTCAAAAAGCAATATCCTTGCACCGCAAGGACAGATTAGTGATAATCTCGCTATCAGCGGCTATCACACTAGTATTGGGAGTAGTGGCTGGCTGGATGATAAAAGAGAAGAAGTTAGAGGACGAAATGGTTTGGGCGATACCAAAACAATGGAGATACAGCCAACCTGCTGCAGACAAGACCCAGAGGGAATATTACATATCGATTCCAAAAGACGAAGAGATAATAGAGAACGAGAGCAGGAAATTTATATTAATGAAAATGGAGTAGAAGATGACAGCATTAGAGAAAGCATTACTAGAAGAGAACGAGCGCTTAACCAAGATGATCGAAGACGAAAGGAGCAAACACGAATTAGAAATAATGAATTTGCAACAAGACTGCGAGAAGGAGCTCGCGATATTACAGACAAATATGACAGCGCTAACAAAGAAAGTCAAGAGCTTGAACAAAGATTGCAACGACGCCTTAACGAAATCTTTGCAGCAACAAAGAGATATGTACAAGAATTCAATATCTTGCTTGGAAGAAAAATTAGAAAATTTAGAAGAAAAATTCCAAAATTTGAGAGAAGAACACGAGAACTTACAGATAGAGCACAAGAGGCTACAAGAATATGTAGAGAATTTATAGAGGAGCGTGAATACACCCAAAAAGCCAGCATACATCATCTTGTGGGTGATGTATGTAAGGAAAAGACTCAAAGTCTAGATATGTTTTAAACGTAGAGACTCTACTAAGTTTATTGCATAATCATCCCATTTACTACTTCCAAACATTATTTGTTATATTTCCATTTTAAAAATCTACTAAAATATATTTTACAGATCACAAAAATAATTTAGTCTAATTATTTTTATTTTTAATAAACTTAAATTTTTATTAAAAAAACCCATCTTGCATGGCTACTTTAATAAAGAAAATATTTTTTTAAGCGTGGGTCAAGGGAGCGGCAAGCTCTCCTTGCGAGCCTCTATGGAGCTGCAAATGATAACATTTTGTAGCTACATAGAGTATGCTCGCCCTAATATCTGAATTGAATATTAGAACATACTATAATTAAACCAGTCCCACCAAAGAATGACTTAGTAAAAGTAAATTTTTTGTATTTTTGTGGTTGGTATATTTGTCACTTGTTTATTTCGACTGATAAATTTGGATAGTCAATTATTTTATGGTTACTTTAATTAAAACTTAAAAAACAAGAAGCTAAAAAAGTAATTTTGCATCTTTTATTGATTTTTGATATTAGGCTTTGAAATAATAAATTTAACCCATAGATAGATTGATTTTTTATTTTTGTGGGTTGGAATACGTTTTGCTTGGTATCAAACAAGAAGCTAGGAGGCAAACCATGAATGATATTAGCATCTTAGGCACAAATGTAAATTCATACACTAAGCAACAGCACAAACAAGGCAGGTCTGCAAATTTTAGTGATATTTTTAACCAAAAGACCAAAGAAAAGATTAGCGAGCCAAACCTGTAACAACTTGTCAAGGACTTTCTAATCATTTTTATCATTTTTTTGATGTTTTTCACTCTCAATTTCTCTAAGCATTATGCGTTTCAATTTGTCTTGCATTGTTTCAGTAGTATTTTTATTAAAATGTACAACAACTTCATAGGTAGTTTTTCCAATCTTCTTTATTGTTTTTGTTTCTGTATTATTTTTTTGCATATCATCATTCCTTTTCTTGCAATTAAAAAGCGATTAGAATTTTTTACTTTTCCAATCGCTCTCATTCATCTATTAAGTTTTGTGCTTTCTTCAGCTTTTCTTTGCTCTGTATTTTTCTTCTATCAAGTCCCGTTATCCTAAGAGGTAAACACATCTCGATTATCCTTGAATAAATCCTGCCAAGCATTATATCTTCCTGTTCTTTTTCTATATCTTTGAAATTAAGGTTAGTAGTTATAATGGTTGGTCTTTCCTTTAGGTATCTTGCATTGATTACATCGTAAATTTGCTCTAAGGCATATTCTGTATTTCTCTCTATTCCAAAATCATCAAGAATTAGTAGGGTAGGGCTTGTTATCTATTCGATATATTCGTTTCTATCAAGATTAAAGCCGCCTTTTTGTAAGTCGTTTAATATCTGTGCAAAGTTCCTCATTTTTACTGTATGGCTATATTCTGTAATTATAGCGTTGGCAATAGCACAAGCTACATAGGTCTTGCCACTTCCTACATTTCCGTAAAGTAACAGTCCAACATTATCTTTTCTCATTTCTTCAAAATGTTTTACATAGTTCTTTGCTTTTTTGATGATTTCCTTATCTGTATCTTCATCGGCATTTTTAAAGGTGTAGGCTATTTGATTTTTGGATATAAAGCAGCTTTGTCTCAACCTATCTTGTTTTAACAGTTTTTTCTTGTTCAGCTCTATCTCTATCACATTTACAAGCCGTTCTGATAATCATAGGCTTATCCAACATCGGAATTACCTTACCGTCTATTCTTTCATTACAAATCTTGCAATAGATATGTCC
>JAHADO010000040.1 GCA_018375265.1 Campylobacter concisus
AAAGATACGAAATCCGCCAAAATGATCGCAATGGAAAATGAATTTAAGCAAGCAACTGGGCTTGATTTTAGTATCTCAAATTTAAAAAAGGTAAAAAAGGCTTTTACTACAAATGAAGCCACAGCTGCCACCGCACTGCGAGATAGCGATAGCGTCATAGCTATGAAGCTAAATCAAGATGGCACTATAAGACTAAAATTTGATAGCGGCAGAGAGCTAGACGTAAATGAGCTTTACAATGACACTGGCAAACTAAATACGCCAAGCGAGCTAAAAACTAGCGTAAATTTAGATGCAAAAAAGATGGATAATGCGCAGCTAAATAGCCTAAATTTCAATGATATCGGCGTCATGCAAAATGGCAAGATCACAAGCTTAAAAGATGCTGGAGCGATCGCTATCATCAACCTATCAAATAAATTTGAAAGTAAATTTTTAATCAGCCTAAATAGCGGCAAAAGCATATCCGCAAGAGAAATTTATAATATCAGCTATCTTGAAAATGATATAAAAAATAAAGAAAAGATAGATGAAAGAGATAAATTTTACAAAAAGGTTGATACTAGGGTTTAAATTTAAGAGTAAAATCCAAAAAAGTTTATTGTAATTTAATCTTTTGGGGCATATAATCAATTCTTTGTAAATTCCAAACTTAAAAGAGACTGCTATGAATTTCACACCACTTTTTGCAATATTTTTCATAATCGCAACTGGTTTTTTTGCTAAAAAAGTCGGCATTGTTGAGCAAAAACACTCGATTCCATTTGTGGATTTTGTCCTTTGTTTTGCAATGCCTGCGCTAATCTTTGACAAAATTTACCACGTAAATGTCGATGCCTCGCTTATAAACACGATCCTAATCGGCTTTGCCTCAACCGCCATTAGCGCCGCTTTGGCATTTGTCATAGGTAAGGTTTTTAAATTTACCAAAATAACAACCGTCAGTATGGTCATGCTAAGCCTTTTTGGTAACACACTATTTGTCGGTATGCCTGTCATTCAGGGCTTCTTTGGCGATGCGATGGTAAATGAGGTCATCTTTTACGATCAAATAGCCACTGGTATCCCACTTTCGATCCTTGGACCACTCATCCTATCTTTTGCCGCACCTGAGAAGGTCTCGCTCTTTCAAAATACGATGAAAATTTTAAAATTTCCACCATTTATCGCGCTCATTATGGGTCTTGTCTTAAAAGAAGTCCCGCTTCCAGATTTTATCTTTGCGCCGCTTAGGATGTTTGAAGGTAGCGTCACCCCAGTGGCACTTTTTGCGATCGGCGTTGGTCTTAACTTTAGCAGTATCACAAGCTCATATAAAGGCGTTAGCGTCGTGCTTTTGTGTAAGATGATATTGCCAGCTATCGTATTTTTCATCATATTAAAAGTCTCAGGCATCCAGATGAGCAAAACTTGGGTCGTTGGTCTCTTTCAATGTGCGATGCCAACATCAGCTCTTGCAAGTGCGATGGTCATAAAAGCTGGACTTGATAGCTCACTAGCCATCTCATCAGTTGCTATTGGCGTGCTTTTTTCATTTATCACGCTTCCAGTTATCTATTTTGTATTTGCGTAAATTCACGCTTATTTCACACTAAGTGACTACAATTGCAACATAATTTAATTTAAAGGAGACTTTATGAAAAAGTTAATCTTAGTTGCACTTGGTGCTATGTTTATGTTTGGCGGTCTTGCAAATGCTACTGAAATGATGCAAAAGGACAAGATGGGCAAAGATGAGATGATGAAGAAAGAGCAGATGATGAAAGATGATATGTCTAAAAAACATCCTGTCAAAAAACACGAAGCTAAAAAAGAAGACATGGGCATGAAAGACGAAATGAAAAAAGATGACATGGGTATGAAAAAAGACGACATGGGTATGAAAGACGAAATGAAAAAAGATGACATGGGTATGAAAGACGAAATGAAAAAAGATGACATGGGTATGAAAAAAGACGACATGGGCATGAAAGACGAAATGAAAAAAGGCATGTAAAGGCACTTGATGGTCAGAATTTTGCTTGTTGAAGATGATGAAACATTACTTGATCTAATAAGCGAGTATCTGGGCGAAAATGGTTACGATGTCACCACTACAAACAATGCCAAAGACGCACTAGATCTTGCATACGAGCGAAATTTTGACCTACTTATACTAGACGTCAAACTCCCGCAAGGCGACGGCTTCTCCCTACTTTCATCGCTACGTGAGCTTGGCGTCACAACACCTAGCATATTTACCACCTCGCTAAACACCATAGACGACCTTGAAAAAGGCTACAAAAGCGGCTGCGATGACTATCTAAAAAAGCCATTTGAGCTAAAAGAGCTACTTATCCGCATGCAAGCTCTCATAAAAAGAAATTTCTCACACCAAAACGGCGAAGATATCAAAATTTTAGATGATCTTTGCTTTCACCCACAGAGCAAAACTCTAAGTAAAAACGGCGAAAATGTAAATATCTCGAGCAAAGAGAGCGACCTGCTCGCCCTATTTTTGCAAAACAAGGGCAAAATTTTAACCAAAGATGAAATTTTTAATAAAATTTGGAAATTTGACGAGGAGCCAAGCGAGCTTAGCCTTCGTGTATATATCAAAAATTTACGCCAAATTTTAGGCAAAGATGCCATTTTAAACAAGCGTGGAGACGGCTACATCTATGTCTGAAAAGACGCAAATTTTATTTAAAATTTTATCCCTCTATCTTGTTAGCTCCGTGCTCTTTCTGGGCTATTTTTTCATAAATGACTACAAAAATAAAAAAAATGCGCTCATCTTAAACGAGGTCAAAATGCTAAAAGAGATAAAGATGGGCATTTACATGAAAGCTAGAATGAATGGACTTGACTCAATCTCAAGTCTAACAAAAGAAAAAGGGGTAAAAGCCTGCATCATCTCAAAAAATGGAGCGAAAATTTATCAAGACTTTGCCTGCGAAAATATAGATAAAGAAAAAAATATAAATTTGATAAACGGCAAGGTCACGATCTTTGAAAACATCCAAAGCATGGATAACGACATCACAGATGAGCTTTCTAGCGCTGAGATATTTTTAGTTGGCAAGGACATCAAAAAAGAGATATTATCCCTTGTAATTTCATGCGTTGTGGATGCTATATTTTTCCTTTTTATACTGCTTTTTATCGCCTTTTACCTCGCAAAGCTAAGTCTAAAACCACTTTATGAAAAGATAGAGACGCTAAATCACTTCATAAAAGACTCAACCCACGAGATAAACACGCCCCTAAGCGTCATTTCTATGAGCATAGAAACGGCTGATCTAGCGAGCCTAAATGAGCGAAATTTAAAGCGCTTTAACAACATCAGCCTTGCTGCAAAGAGCCTAGGCAGCATCTATGACGCGCTCGTTCATCTAAGCTTTAACCTAGATAAACCAAACAAAAAAGAGCTAATCGATCTAAATTTACTAACCACACAAAGACTTAGCTACTTCTCGCCATTTTTTGCCAAACGTGGGCTTAAGATAGATGCTAGCCTAAAGCCAAGCTTCATAAACGCAGACCTTGAGGATATGAGCAAAATTTTAGATAATCTCCTTAGCAATGCTGCAAAATACGCAGCGCCAAATTCAAAGGTTAGCATCGTTTTAGAGCCAAATTTCTTTAGTATAAGCAACACTGGGCATGGCATAAGCAAAGAGGATCAGATGAAAATTTTTGATCGATACACGAGATTTAACGACGATCAAGGCGGCTTTGGCATAGGGCTAAATTTAGTCAAAGAGTGCTGCAAGAAAAATGACATCACCGTAAAATGCACAAGCGAGCTTGATGGCGAGACTACGTTTTTGCTCTCTTGGCAGAGTTAAATTTAAAATCAACCTACACTAAATAATAAAATTTATTAAAAAAGAGAATTTATATCCAAAATTTATTTTTGATAAATTTTATTAATATTATAATCCTTTTACAAAATCTTAATCAAGGAGAAAAGTATGAAACTACTTGAAAAATACGGGCTTTTCATAAATGGTGAGTGGCGTGACGCAAAAGACGGCGCTACACTTGATGCCAAAAATCCAGCAAACGGCGAGCACCTTGCAAAGATCGCTGACGCTACTGAAGAAGATGTAAATGACGCAGTTCGTGCTGCACGTGAAGCTTTTAATAAATTTAAACACACCACAGTTAGTGAGCGAGCAAGGCTTTTAAACAAGATCGCTGATATCATCGATGAGCACAAAGAACACTTAGCAAAAGTTGAAAGCATGGACAACGGCAAGCCAATCCGTGAGACGCTAAATGTCGATATCCCTTTTGCAGCCGAGCATTTTAGGTACTTTGCTGGCGTTATCATGGGCGAAGAAGGCAGCGCAAATGTGCTTGACGAGAAGCAACTCTCTATCGTTTTGCGCGAGCCAATAGGCGTTGTGGGTCAGATCGTGCCTTGGAATTTTCCATTTTTAATGGCAGCTTGGAAGCTAGCTCCAGTGATCGCAGCGGGCGATGCGAGCGTGTTTAAGCCTTCAAGTGAGACAAGCCTAAGCGTGCTTGAGCTATTTAGGCTGATAGATAAAATTTTGCCAAAAGGTTTGATAAACATAGTAACTGGCAAAGGCAGCAAGAGCGGCGAGTGGATCAAAAACCACCCAGGCCTTGACAAGCTAGCATTTACTGGCTCAACCGAGATCGGCCGTGATATCGCCATAGCTGCGGCTCGTCGTATCATCCCAGCTACACTTGAGCTTGGCGGAAAGAGCGCAAATATCTTCTTTAGCGATGCAAATTTAGACAAGGCGCTTGACGGCCTTCAGCTTGGAATTTTGTTTAACCAAGGTCAAGTTTGCTGCGCGGGATCGAGAATTTTCGTAGAAGAGAGCTTTTATGACAAATTTATAGAGGCTGCGGTTAAGAAATTTAGCACTATAAAAGTTGGCGATCCGCTAGATCCTAGCACTCAAATGGGCTCTCAGATCAATAAAAAACAAGCTGAGCAAATCTTAAACTACGTCGAGATCGGCAAAAAAGAAGGCGCAAAAGTAGCAGTCGGCGGCAAAGCCTACACTGCAAATGGTTGCGACAAGGGCGCATTTGTCGAGCCAACGCTGCTAGTTGATGTGACAAACGATATGAGAGTGGCTCAAGAAGAAATTTTTGGACCAGTTGGCGTTGTCATAAAATTTAAAGATGAAGCCGAGCTTATCAAAATGGTAAATGACAGCGAATACGGCCTTGGTGGCGGAATTTTCACACAAGACATCACAAAAGCACTTCGCGTTGCAAGGTCTATGGAGACTGGTAGAGTTTGGATCAACACTTACAACCAAATCCCAGCAGGCAGCCCATTTGGCGGATATAAAAACTCAGGTATCGGCCGCGAGACACACAAGATCATCCTTGAGCACTACACTCAGATGAAAAACATCATGATAGACCTCACCGGCAAAGTTAGCGGCTTTTACGCACAATGATTTTAGGGGGTTTTGCCCCCCTACTTCTTTAAATTTCATAAATAATTTTTCTTTCTAAATTTATCAGCAAAATAACAATCTTTATTTTTAAGTTTAATAGACTAAAATTTGACGCAAAGGAGAAAATTTGAGCGAGCAAATTTACATTATCGGCGACGTTCACGGCTGTTTTAACACGCTTTTAGAGCTTATCAAGCAGTTTCCAAACAAAGAAAGATCTCAAATTTGCTTTGTTGGCGACGTGATAGATCGGGGGCTTTTTAGCTGCGACGTGGTCGAGCTTATCATGCAAAATGACTATAAAATGGTAATGGGAAATCACGAGCGAAGGCTACTTAGCAATAAATTTGAATTTCTAAACAACAAAGTTCCATTTGACAGGAGCTGGTTCTTTGGAAACGGTGGCGAAGAGACATATAGATCATATCTTGGGCAAAGCGTGGAGTTTAAGCAAAGGCATGTGGATTTTTTAGAAAGCAGGCCAGTTTATCTGGAATTTAAAGATTATAAAACCCAAAATGGCGAGCATCTAGTCGTCTCTCACTCAGCCGTTGGCAATATGTGGGAGCTAAGAAACGATAAATATGCTAGTGAAGAGTTTAGAAGGCACCTGCTCTCAGGCAGAGGCGACGAGATGCAAGTTAGTGGCATCTTTAACGTCTATGGTCACACACCAGCAAGAGAGGTAAAATTTTATAAAAATAGCGCAGATATCGACACAGGCTGCGTTTTTAACGAAGTTGGTTTTGATAAACTAAGTGCGTTAGAGTTTCCATCGATGAAAATTTATACGCAAAGAAATGTAGAGTCTTTTGAAAGGGGGAGAGAATATGGAGTTTTCACATCATAACAACTCAAGTTTTGCTAGCAGGGTTGATAAATTTTGGAGCGAACTTGGTAAAAATTTAGACGCCATCAAGCGTAATTTAGAGGATAAAAATTACGAAACAGCGAGCAAAATAACAGAAGAGGCGCTAAATTTATGTTTAGTTGATCCAACTTTTATGATAGGTCTTGTTAATGACAAGATCGATCTAGTGCTAACACCAGAGGGGATGAAATATAGGCTTTTTTGGCTTAAATTTATCAAATCACGCATGCCAAAAGAGTATGAGGCAAAGCTTACTTGCACACTTGGCAAACAACGTGCACCACGCGAAGTAGCCACTATACAGATGTATGGCGTGAGTGTTGATGCAAACGAGGTCATGGTCTATGCAAATTTTGAAGAAAAAAGCGTGGATATGTGCCTATACAACGAGACTTTAAGCAAGCTAAAAAGCGAAGATGAAAACAAGGCCTACACGCTAGCTTTCATACTTTGCGACAACGTTGTTGGCGAGACGGCGATGATAAACACGCTTGGCGACTTTGAGATTGTAGATGAAGCAAGAGAAAAAGGTGTCGCGCTTACCGACTTTGCCGATCTTATAGATGATAAATTTGGCAAAGAGGCATCAAGCGAGCCGCTAAAGCAGTTTAGCTTTTATGAGCTTGAACCCCGCTCAGATGCACTAAGAGATGATGTTTTTATGGGATATACAAGCCTAATCCCACTGCTAAATGAGTACTATGACGGCAAAAGCGATATCTATAATGAAGCCTACGAGCTTGGTATAAATTTCTGCTTTTTAGTATTGTATCACGGCGGCGACGTGCAGTTTGGCATTGATAGCAAAACTAAGATAGAAGATGAGCTTGAAACTAGCACTTTTTGCGAAGGCATGGGCGCAGCAACTGGCACTAAGCACTCTTATGTTGATCTTATATGCTTTGACAAAGACGAGCTTGAAAAGACTGTTAGCAAATTTAGTAAAGAGCTTGATATAAAGATAGAAATTTGCGAATTTAAACGCTAGATACATAAAATTTCACGTAAAATATTACATATCCTGCTAGCTGGTAAATTTAAAATAGCCAGCTAGCAATAAATTTATCCTTTAAATTTAGAGCTATTTGAGAGATAGGCGCAAAATTTAAGCCCATATAAAAAGATGATCCACGAGATATATATCCACACAAAGAAAAAAAGCACAGCTGAAAACGAGCCATAGACGCTTAGATAGGTTTTGTTGTAAAGGACGTAATAGACAAAGGCTGACTTGCCAAGATACCAAACGAGTGAGGCGACAAACGAGCTAAAAAACGCGCTTTTAAATTTTATCTCGTCATTTACTGAGATGAGATATGTGACGCAAAATATCACCCAGATGATGAGATATGGCACGATACTTAAGAAATTTATCCAGCTTGTAAATTTAGTTGAGTTTAGCATCTCTTGCACAAGGCTTGAGAGGTAAAAACTGCCAGCAAGTCCTAGCGGTGCAAGCGTGATGAGCGTCCAGTACGAGCTAAGTGCCGACCAAAAGCCCCTAGCCTTGCTAGCTCTTGTCACTTTTAAGACTACGTATTCATAATCGCTAAAAAACATAGCTGAAGTAAATATCATCGCCACAAAGCCAACTATGCCCAAATTTCCGCTATTTTGGAGGAAATTTTGCAAGTAGTTTGAGATGATCTCTTGGTTGCTTGGCAAAAGAGCTGAGAAGACAAAGTCTTGAATTTTGGCGTAATAATCCTCAAAGCTAGGCAGTTTTGTAAAGATAGAAAATGATATAAGAAGTATCGGTATGATCGATAAGATCGTGTGAAAGCTAAGGCTTGCTGCGTAGTGAAAGAGCTCTTTGTCCTTAAGAGCAGCTAGCAAATTTAAACCACTCTTTAAATCGCTCTTGCTTAAGGACAAACGGCTCATTTATCAGTTGTCTTCTTCAAAAAGTTTTTCGTAGTGAGCGTCGTAGTTGTTGATGTGCTCGCTATTTAGCTTCCAAAACACAGTGTCTATGTCGCTAACTCTTGTGTAAAATGGCAGTTGATAATACTCAACCTCGCCAGTTTTAAACTCTTTTAGCACCTTAAAGCTTTGGCAATCAGCAAAAACGCTTCTGCCATCCATCGCGACAAAGATAAGACCAGCTGCACTTTGAGCGCACATCCTTCTAAAGTCATCTCTGCTTGGATTTGGCTTGTATTCGTAGCTTAAGTATGCTCCGACAAGGTCTGGATGGATAAATATCATATTAGGAAATGCGCCCAAAACCTCTTCATAAATTTCTTTATTTGGCACGACGATTAGTGAGCGGTTATAAAGATAGTTTAGCACGACTATATCGCCACTTGCAGGAGCGATGCCAGGGAGTGGGAGAGCCTTTTGCTCAAGTAGGTCAAACACCTCAAATCTAACCTTCGCAAAGCCAGCATTTTTAGAAACAACGCTCACTCTTGCGATGATAGAGCTATCAGTGTCAAATTTATGGAGCACGACGCCGCTTGATCCGATCAAAATTTCAGGACTATCAACTATCGTT
>JAHADO010000041.1 GCA_018375265.1 Campylobacter concisus
CCCATACTCATCATCTCCACGCCATGGCTAAGTATCGGCTTTAGCTTGTTGCCAACGACTTGTGGCTGGGTATTTACTTCGCCAAGCATTCTTGGGATATTTGGTCCGTAGATGTCAGCGTCTAAAATTCCCACTTTTTTGCCTAGTTTTGCCATTGAGATGGCTAAATTTAGCGTTGTGGTTGATTTGCCAACGCCGCCTTTGCCAGAGCTTACCATTACGAAATTTTTAACTTGAGGTGCGATATTTTTGCCACTTTGAGTGTTGCTTTTCTCCTCAGGTATCTTTGGCTGGATCAAATTTAGCACGTACTCATTTGAGCCCATGACACGCTTGATGTCCGTTTTTAGCTCATTTGCCACATCAGGATTTGAGCTAACGATCTCGACTTCGATTAAAATTTTCTCGCCGATTTCTACATTTTTTACAAAGCCAAAGCTAACTATATCCTTCTCAAATCCCGGATATATGACACCTTTTAGTCTATTTAAGACCTCTTCTTTATTTAACATTTTTCTCCTTTTTCTAGATCTTTTGAAATTTTATATGCACAAAATTTTGGTCCGCACATCGAACAAAAATGAGCGCTCTTAAACGCATCTTCTGGCAAGCTCTCATCGTGAAGCTCTCTAGCCTTTTTTGGATCAAAGCTAAGCTCAAACTGCTTGTTCCAGTCAAATGCATATCTCGCGTCACTCATCGCATGATCTTTTTCGATGGCTCCTGCCTTACCAAGCGCGATGTCTGCGGCATGAGCTGCTATCTTGTGAGCTACGATGCCCTCTCTTACGTCATTTTCATTTGGTAGTCCTAGGTGCTCTTTTTGCGTCACGTAGCAAAGCATGCTAGCGCCGTGATATGCTGCCATCGTACCACCTATCGCTGAGGTGATATGATCATACCCCGCGCCGATATCGCTAACAAGCGGTCCAAGCACGTAAAATGGGGCGTCATGGCAGAGCTCTTGTTCGATTTTCATATTATACTCAATTTGACTTAATGGCACATGACCAGGGCCCTCTATCATCACCTGCACATCTTTTTGCCACGCACGAAGTGTTAGCTCTCCAAGCACCTTTAGCTCGCTAAGCTGCGCCTCGTCTGTCGCGTCATAAAGACATCCTGGGCGAAGTCCATCGCCAAGTGAGAGCGAGACGTCATATCTAGCGCAAATTTCTAAAATTTGATCAAAAATTTCGTAAAATGGATTTTGCCTATTTAGCTTTGACATGTAGCTCGCACTCAAACTGCCGCCGCGGCTAACTATGCCCATTTTACGCTTTTTAACAAGCGGCAAAAACTCACGCAAAAAGCCAGCGTGTATCGTAAAGTAACTAACTCCTTGCCTTGCTTGCTTCTCTAGCACGCTTAAAATTAGCTCATTTGTGATATTTGTAACCTCTTTTGCCTCTTTTAAAATTTCATACATTGGCACCGTGCCAACTGGCACGCTTGAGTGCTCGATGATAGCGCTTCTAATGGCATCCAAATCGCCATCCGTGCTTAGATCCATAACCGTATCAGCGCCAAACTCTAAGCAAATTTCAAGCTTTCTAAGCTCCGCGCAAATGTCGCTACTTAGGCTTGAGTTGCCGATATTTGCATTGATTTTTGTCTTTAGCTTTCTGCCTATGCCCATAGGCTTTAAATTTGTGTGATTTACGTTTGCTGGGATGATGATGCTACCTTTTGCCACCTCATCCATCACTAAATTTTCGCTCACTCCCTCAACCTTTGCCACATAGCTCATCTGCTTTGTGAGCTCGCCTCGCCTAGCATAGTACATCTGTGTCTTTGTCATGACCGGCCTTTTTTAAAATTTAAAGGCTCATTTTAGTCCTTTTTTGTTTTGATCTAACTAAATGCAAAACTTAAATTTATTTCTATAAAAAGAAATATTTAGCTTTTAAGTGTATAATTCCGTAACAATCTTCAAAGGAGCTACCTTGCTTGATATCTCACTTATAATGCTAGGAGCAGGAAATTCCAGTCGTTTTGAGCTACCTGTAAAGAAGCAATGGCTTCGCATCGGCAGCGACCCACTTTGGCTATTTGCTACTAAAAATTTGAGTAACTTTTACACATTTAAAGAGATCATCGTCGTTAGTAAAGAGTGCAAATATATGTCAAAATTTGCTCCAAATTATAAATTTGTTGATGGCGGCGATACAAGACAAGATAGCCTAAAAAACGCACTTGAGCTAGTAAATAGCGAATTTGTCCTAGTTAGTGACATCGCGCGCCCTTGTATATCAAGCGAGCTCTTTCACAAGATCATCGAGGCGGCCGCTCAGGCTGACTGCGTGGTGCCTGCGCTAAAGATCGCAGATACTGCCTATCTTGGCGAAAATGCAATAGACAGAGAGAAGGTAAAACTTATCCAAACACCGCAGCTCTCGCGCACAGCACTTCTTAAAAAGGCTCTTAGTAGCGGCGAAATTTACACAGATGATAGCTCGGCTATGAGGGCCATTGGCGCAAGTGTTTGGCACATTTTGGGCGATGAGATGGCTAGAAAGATCACTTTTAAAGAAGATCTTGCCAAAATTTCAGCCCTAAAAGCACCAGAAAATGAGGTTTTTATTGGTAACGGCTTTGACGTGCATGAGTTTGAAAAGGGCCGTCCGCTTGTGCTTTGTGGCGAAAAGATCGACTATGAGTTTGGGCTAAAGGCTCACAGTGACGGCGACGTGGCACTTCATGCTCTGACTGATGCCATTTTAGGGGCTGCTGGGCTTGGCGACATAGGAGAACTTTTTCCTGATACGGACGCTAAATTTAAAGATATTAGCTCCATTTATCTGCTGCAAGAAGCCTACAAAAGGGTGCAAAGCGTGGGATTTGTGCTAACAAACGCTGATATCACGATAATGGCGCAAAAGCCAAAACTTTCAAAACTAAAATCAAAAATGGAGGCAAACATCGCTCAGGCTCTAAATTTAAGCCAGAGCCGCATAAACGTAAAGGCGACGACGACTGAGGGGCTTGGCTTTGTGGGCAGATGCGAGGGGATCGCTGTCATGGCAAGCGCTAGCCTTAAATTTTACAACTGGACACAAATATGAAAATTTTAATAGTAGAAAACGAAATTTACCTAGCTGGCTCGATGGCTAGCAAACTAGCTGACTTTGGCTACGACTGCGAGATCGCAAAGAGCGTCAAAGAGGCTTTGAAATTTGAAAATTTTGACGTAGTGTTACTTTCTACCACACTCCCAGGGCAGGACTTCTACCCAGTCATAGAGAAATTTAAAAACTCTATCATCATCTTACTCATCGCCTACATCAACAGCGATACCGTGCTAAAGCCGATACAAGCGGGCGCGGTGGATTACATACAAAAGCCATTTATGATAGAAGAGCTAGTTAGAAAGATAAGGCATTTTGAAGAGTTTAGAGGCTTTAAAAACGAGATCAAAAACTACGAAAACTATATAAATTTCGCCCTAAAAGACTATGAGATACCTTGTTTTGAAGCCAAAAAGATCAAATTTCCACTTCTTTTAAAATCAAGCAAAAATGGCTACAGCGATAAATTTATCTTTAACTACGCAAAGGCTGGGAATTTGCCATTTTTGTTTTTAGGCAAAGCCTGTTTTAGCGAGCTTGAAAAGGCACTTGCTCAATGTGGTGACGAGCTAATATACATCACAAATCTCGAAGAGCTAAAAGAAGATGAAAAAGAGAAAATTTTAGAGCTTTGCAAAAAGAAAAAAGTGGCTATACAAACTAGCGATTTTGCGCAAAGTGCGCCATTTGAGGAGCTTGAACTCTCGGTTAGAGATAAAAACTTTGACATAGGCGAGATCGTCACGATCTATGAATACATAAAATATATCATCGTTAATTATCAAGATAAATTCCCCGACACCGAGCTTAGCAAAAAGCTTGGAATTTCTAGAAAATCACTTTGGGAAAAGAGAAAGAAATATGACGTC
This sequence comes from Campylobacter concisus, assembly GCA_018375265.1. GTDB lineage: Bacteria > Campylobacterota > Campylobacteria > Campylobacterales > Campylobacteraceae > Campylobacter_A > Campylobacter_A concisus_AB. The sequence continues at coordinate 3,938 of JAHADO010000041.1, forward strand.
AGCAAGAAAAAATAGTGAAATTTCTATAAACACCGAAGTTTATGGCGCCTTAGAGCTTATCAAAAACAAAATTCTCTCAAATTTTAGCGCCCTGATGGACGACGAGCAGATCAAAGAGGTGGCAAAAAAGGGCTACTTTAACGGCGAACCGATGCCCTACTCTTTTGGCTTTGCTCCATTTGGCGAGGTCAATCAAAATATCGCTAGCAAGCTGCATGCTGGACAAAGAGTAAATTTAAATATGGACGGCAAGATCGTTGGGCACATCGACGTGGCAAAGGTCTTTAAATTTGATGAGAGCATGCGAGCTAAAAATATATTTTTAGCAAATGAATCAAACAGCGAAATGTCGCTAAATTTAGGCAAATACGGCATAAGTGGCGAGTTTGAGCTATATGATGAGAGCCTCCAAATAAGCAAAGATGCGCTAAATGAGCTAATAAAAGAGAGTGGCGCCAAGAAGATAACGGCTGTCTTTTTAACGGCTGATCCATTTAACCGCGCGCATGAACGCCTAGTTAGGATGACTATCGATAAGGCCGATCTCGTGGTCGTTTTTCTAATAAGAACGCGCGAAGAGAGGCACATCGACTATGAGATTAGAAAGCAGGTGCTTGACTTTTTTAACCAAAACTATCTGCCAACAAAAAAGGTCTTTGTCTTTGCGCTGAAAAACACAACCCTTTTTAGCTCGCACGCCAACCCAACGCTTGAGTGCATCGCAGCTTCAAGACTTGGCGCAAATAAGCTAGTCATCGGGCAAAATCACTCAGGCATCGGCATGTTTTTTGACCACAACGAAGTTCATACGATACTTGACATCTACAAAAACGATCTAAATTTAGACGTGATCGTCCTGCCAGAGCTGGTTTATTGCAACAAGTGCAAGACGCTAGTTAGCACCAAAAGCTGCCCGCACGGACAGCACCACCAGATCAAATACCACCCAGATGTGATCAAAGAGCTGCTATTTAACGGCATCATGCCACCAGCCATACTCGTTAGACCTGAAATTTCAGCGCTCATCTTAAGCAAGCTCTATGTAAATCGCTTTAAAGATATACAAAAGCTCTGCGACGATCTCTTTGTAAATTCTGGACTGCTTGAAAACAAGACCGACCGCGACTTTTACGAGGAGCTCATGAAGCTCTACCAGACATCATCACTCACTTAAGGAAATTTATGCAAAAGCTATTTTTGACATTTTTTGGATTTGGACTTTTACCAAAGGCGCCTGGCACTTGGGGCTCAGTGGCTGGAGCTGTGGTAGCTTATTTTGTGTTATATTTTTTCTCATCTACCACGCTTTTGCTAGCTAGCATTTTGTTATTTTTGGTGAGCATCAGTGTCATTGATGATTTTGAAAAAAAGGTAAATTCACACGACGAGAGCTTTATCGTGATCGACGAAGTTGCTGGCGTTTGGCTTGCTATCGCCATTAGCGGAGCAACGATCTCACAGCTAGTTCTCTCACTCGTGCTTTTTAGAGTGCTTGATATCAAAAAGCCTTCGATCATTGGCAGGATCGACCGCAACGTAAAGGGCGGACTTGGCGTTATGGGTGATGATATGGTTGCTGGATTTTTCGCTGGCATTATTAGCGCGATGATATATGGCATAGCTATGAAATTTGGCGTAGTTTTGCCGTAAGCTGAGCTAGCTGTTTTGCTGGCTCTTTTTAAATTTAGCCCTCTCTGCTTTTTATTTTAGACCTCTTTTTGGATGAGAGCTTTATCGTTAGAATTTATCTCATCCCTGCCTGTAAATTTATCTTTGTCATAATTTTTTCTAAAGACGATCATATTATAAAGCGAAAATTTTAGCTCTCCAAAAAGGCTTAAATTTTTCACATTTTCAGGGGTTATCTCAGTGCCATTTTTGTCACGTCCTTTGCCACCTAAAAACAGCAAATAAACAAGCGGGGTCATGAAATTAAATCTTAAAAGAAGCGCCCAAAAGCAGTTTAAAAAGCCGTGATTGTATTTAATGCAAACGTAAAAACCAAAGGCGGCGTAAATGGCTATTATAAAAAGCATAGTGTAAAAAATATAAGATAACCCATCATCGTTTGAAACGCCTAAATACTCACATACTGCACAAAAGATAGCTACAAAAATGGGAAATATCACAAGCGGAAAGATAAGATGTAGGCCGATTAGATCAAATTTACTCAGATAGACTTTTATATTTCGCCTGCCAGCAAAGATCATCAACAAAATAGCTAGCACTATCGGCACAAAGACCAAACTAGAATAGAGATCATTGATGTCCAAATTACACTCCTATTTTACTTTGTAAATTTGATTTTTGCTAACGATATTTTGTGCTCTTAAATTTAAAAAAAGCTAAATTTACCTACGATTTTTGCGGTTTTCTATGCCTATCCTCTCGCTATCTTCGATCTCTGCAACATAGCTTGGATTTTTCTTTTTAGCCTCTTTGTCTAAAAAGCTAATAAGCTTTGCATCGGCATTTTGGTGAGAGCAGATGAGGATTATAAAATTTATGTAGTTGCTAGCTTCTTTTGGAGCGACCTGATTTTTTTTCGCTGGTATTATAAATTTCTCTCCAAAAATTTGTATAAGCTCAAAAAGCTCGTTTTTGCTTAGAGTTTTATCGCTAGCAAGCTCTTCAAGCTTTTCGATCGTGATCTCTTCTTCACCCTCAACTTCTAGTCCTCTTGCTAAGACTTGATGATCTTTGTTTTTTAGCAAAAGATAGATTAGCGCGCAAATGGCAACTATAAGCAAAAAGACAAAAAAGACTATCAAGCCCTTTACAAACATCTATAGCCTTGTGCAAAGAGAGCGTTTTGTAAATGCAAGAACGCTCATCGCTATCATCACTACGATGCTTATCCAGACGAAATCAGGCACCGGAAGCGGATCTCCAGCTGCGTATGAGTGCATGCCAGCTAGATAGAAATTTACCCCAAAATAGGTCATTATGATCGACCAATAGGCAAAAAATGATGCAACAGCAAATGCGTATTGATTATTAAGCTTTGGTATAAATCTCATGTGAAGCACCGCCGCATAGACAAGGATCGAAACTAGCGCCCAAGTCTCCTTGCTATCCCAGCCCCAGTATCTACCCCAGCTCTCATTTGCCCAGACGCCACCTAAAAAGTTTCCAAGCGTAAGCAGGCTTAGGCCCAGTATCATCGCCATCTCATTTATACGTGTCACTTCAGTGATATTGCGTGCGATCTCTGCATTTGGCTTTTTCTTGTTTTGCAAGATGATAAGCAGCAAAGTAAATCCACCAAGCAACGCACAAAGGCCTAAAAATCCATAACTTGCAGTTATGATAGAGACGTGGATAGTTAGCCAGTAGCTCTGAAGCACAGGCACAAGCGTCGTGATTTGCGGATCCATCCAGCTAAGGTGCGCAACAAATAGCGTAACACCAGCTAATATAGACGTAAGCGCAAGTGCGATCGGACTGCGTTTTGCAAAGATGATGCCAGATAGACCAAGCGCCCAAGCGATATAGACCATCGACTCGTAGGCGTTACTCCAAGGGGCGTGCTCAGCGATGTACCAGCGAAGACCAAGTCCAGCTGTGTGCGCAAGAAAAGCTAGTAAATTTATAATATATACAGCTTTAACTATGCCATTTATCTGCACTTTTGGCGCTAACATCTTGACAAAAACAAATAATAAAAGCGCAAGACCAGCCAAAAGATATATCGGCGTCAAGCGATCAAATACTTGAAATTTATTAAATAGAATTTCTATATCTATCTTTTTCTCACTTGGCATGACAGCAGAGCCGTATTTGTGCTGATAGGCTGAAATTTTCTCAAGCGCCGCATCCGCCTTACTCCAGTCATTATCCTTTGAGGCTGCATCAACAGCTGAGAAGTACTCTCTCATCATGCCAACTACTAGCTCAGCCTCTTTTGGCGAGAAGTACATCATCGCACTAGCTGGCGAATACCAAGAATTTGACGGATCATCTTGTTTTGGGAAAATTTTGAAAATTTCACCGATAAATATCATATAAAATACATTTAGTCTCTCGTCGATCTTTATCACATCTTTGTCAAATGTATTGCGTGAGCCTGGATGTTTGCGGTTTGCTATCTCGGCAAATTTTGTTAGTTTATACTCGCTTCCACCATCTTTTGTCGCTTTAAAAAATTCATCAAAGCTTGCGTATCTTGCATTCTCATCGACGCCTAGCTCTTTTTTTAGTTCCTTGCTCTGACCAAGTGCGATGATCTTCTCATTTCGCCAAAAATCAGGTGTTACCATTATAGAAAGCATAGCTTGGTTTGAATTTAGACTACCTATGCTCTCACCTCTATGAATTTTGTTTAAAACCTCTTTGCTAAGCGTATCAAATGGCTTCATCCTACCATCTGGACTTTGCACGATAAGCCTAGCAAGCTTGTCTGCATGCTCTTTGCTGATATGCGGCAAGAAATCCTCCGCCTTTAGCGAGCCAAAATTTAAGCCTAAAAGCAAGACCGCTATGAGAGTAGCTACTTTTTTGCCACTTTTTGTTGATTCATTATCTATTAGTTTGGCTAGCTTTCTAAAGCGGCTGTTAGGATTTATGACATTTAACAAGAAGCCAAGACCTAGCAAAAAGTAGCCGATATATGTCGGGATCTTGCCTGGGTCCTTATTGACAGAGAGGATCGTGCCTTTCTCGTCAGTATCGTATGAGCTTTGGAAAAATCTATATCCATCATAATCAAGCACGTGGTTCATATATCTTCTATAATCACACCCCGGATCTTTTGTGCCATCTTTTACCACAACCTCGCTTGAGTAGCTCATAGGCGAATTTGAGCCAGGATATCTTTTTTGCTCTA